>JAJSZO010000206.1 GCA_030262795.1 Deltaproteobacteria bacterium
CTATAAAATTAACAAGAGAGCAGATTTATATTTGCAATATAATAAAATGCCGGCCACCGGGGAACAGGAATCCTTTGCCTGACGAGATACTTGTCTGTTCACCTTTTTTACAGCGTCAAATAGCGGTATTAAAGCCTGATTTTATTTGCGCACTTGGAGCTTTTGCAGCTCAGACACTCTTAGAAACAAAAAAGCCCATTTCGAGGCTCAGGGGTAATTTTCATAAATACAGGGGCATAAGGGTGTTACCTACATATCATCCAGCGTATCTTCTTAGAAATCCTGATAAAAAACGTGATGTCTGGGAGGATATGAAAATATTAATGAATGAGATGGGGAGTTGATGAAAACATGCGCTTTATAAAATGCAAATTTTCTATTGTTGCTCTTTTGCTTTTTCTGTTATTTTCTCCTGAGAACTGTTTTTCGGATCAGAATGATATTTATATAGCCAAAATATCAGGTTCTATAAATCCGGGCGTGGTTGATTATATAACAGCCGGAATTCAAAAGGCATCGGAACATAATGTTTCCTGCATTATTATTGAACTTGATACACCGGGCGGTCTTGCTGAATCTATGAGAAAAATCGTAATAGCTATACTTGGGAGCAAGGTGCCGGTCGTTATTTATGTTTCCCCGGGTGGGGCAAGAGCCGCCTCAGCAGGTGTTATGATAACCATGGCGGCACATATCGCTGCTATGGCTCCCGGAACAAATATCGGAGCCGCACATCCGGTAGGGGCAGGTGGTAAAGAAATCGGAGAAACCATGTCTGAAAAGGTAATAAACGATATGGTTGCTCATGCGAAAAGTGTTGCTGAAAAGCGTGGTAGAAACGCTGTCTGGGTTGAAAAGGCTATACGTGAGAGTGTTTCTGTTACTGAAACCGAGGCGCTGAAAGAAAATGTAATAGATATTATAGCAACAGACCTGGATGATTTGATAAATAAGATAAACGGTCGCAAGATAGAAAATAAATGGATTTTAAAGCTTGATAATGCCAATAAAATAATTCTAAAAGAAAATTTAAGGACAAAGATATTAAAGACTATAAGCGATCCCAATATTGCGTATATCCTTATGATGATAGGTCTGGCAGGACTTTATTTTGAACTGTCTCAACCGGGTTCTATCTTCCCCGGAGTAATCGGCGGAATTTCGTTAATTTTAGCTTTTTTTGCATTTCAGACTCTTCCCGTTAATTATGCGGGCTTTCTTCTTATCATACTTGCTGTAATTTTGTTCATAATGGAGATGAAGATTATAAGTTACGGCCTTCTCAGCATAGCAGGAATTGCTTCACTTATGTTAGGCTCCGTTATGTTGTTCGACGGCGGTGTTCCCGGTACAGGGTTATCATGGACGGTAGTTGTGCCGACGGTAGTTCTGATTTCAGCTTTTTTTGTTACAGTTGCCGGTATTGTTTTTAGATCACAGTTTTCAAAACCAAGGACCGGGGAAAAAGGACTGATCAGAGAAATCGGGGTGGCGAAAACAGACATTAAGCCTGAAGGCAAAGTATTTGTTCATGGCGAGCTGTGGAATGCGATTTCAAAAGATACAATAGAACAGGGTGCAAAGGTTCAGGTGGTAAAGGTTGTCGGTCTTGTTTTAGAAGTGAAAATTTTTCGGAAAGTTTGAAAAGGAGATAAAATGTTTACTGCAATTGCTATAGTAATGTTTGTTGTCTTTTTTCTGACCTCGGCAATACGGGTCTTGAATGAGTATGAACGCGGGGTGATATTCAGACTGGGGCGCGTTATACAAGCAAAAGGACCGGGGCTGATAATATTGATTCCGGTTATTGATAAAATGCTGAAAGTGAGCATGCGTCTTGTGGCCATGGATGTAGATCCTCAGGACGTTATTACAAAAGATAATGTTTCTGTAAAGGTGAATGCGGTCATCTATTTCAGGGTAATTGATCCGATAAAAGCCATAGTTGAGGTTGAAAACTACAATTATGCAATGTCTCAACTTGCACAGACAACTTTAAGGAGTGTGTGCGGACAGGCAGAGCTGGATGAACTTTTATCTGCAAGGGAAAAAATAAATTCACAATTACAGGAAATACTTGATACTCATACAGATCCTTGGGGAATAAAGGTTGCGACAGTTGAGCTTAAACACATTGATCTGCCCCAGGAAATGCAGAGGTCAATGGCCAAACAGGCTGAGGCTGAGAGAGAACGGCGTGCAAAAATTATCAATGCTGACGGTGAATATCAGGCAGCAGCAAAGCTTGCTGAGGCAGCGGGAATAATTGAAAAAAAACCTATGGCTTTGCAGCTTAGATATCTCCAGACAATGCGGGAGATGTCGGCAGAGCAAAATTCGACAGTCATTTTTCCATTTCCCATGGATCTTTTCAGACCGCTGTTGAAATATCTGGATAATGGAGAAAGCAGGGGGCAGGGGAAATAATTTGTTCTGCTCTGGCCAAATCATCAGGATTGTTGATATTAAAAAAAGAAATCAGATCAGGATCCTTTTCACGCAAAACATTTTCAGGAAGCTTTTTGACTCTTACTTCTTTAAAGAACCGTTTGATCTTAAACTCTTTTTGCATCAGATTGTTTTCAACCGGCTTAAGACATCTTTTTGAATATACCGCACAAAACGGTTCTATTCTATTTAAAGTTTCCGGTATAACAACATCAATTCCTTTTTCTATACTATTAATAATAGTTTCAACCAACTCTTTTTTCAGGAATGGTATATCGCATGCCGTAATAAATGTATAAAAATTATTTGTAAAAAAAAGTCCTGTATGTATTCCTGTTAAAGAACTTCGAGACGGGAATATATCAGACACAATATACACATCCCATTCAAGATATTTAAGCGGGTCATTGGTAACCAGGATAATCTCATCAAAAAGGGAATCAAATATTTCATATATCCTGTCCAGAATACGCTTTCCGCCAACATTTATAAACGCTTTGTTCGTGCCCGAAAAGCGCTTATTCTGTCCGCCTGCCAATATTACGCCTGTACAGGGAAATTTCATTGCATCAAGACCTTTTTGAACGGTTTACGGTTCACAGTTAACGGTTAATCAAAGCATAATAATTTATATAGTGCCTGAACGAAAACTAAATTTTTTTTTTACGTTCAGGTACTATACAAATATACCGGAGAAAACAATGAGCAAACAAGATATAATTTTGGATGCATCTGATATAGACCGTGTACTTTCAAGAATCAGTCACAAGATCCTTGAAGTACATAAAGGTGCTGAAAACCTTACACTTATAGGCATTCATACCAGAGGAGTTTATATCGCGAAACGTATCCGGTCCAGAATTAATGACATTGAAGGCATTCAACTACCGGCAGGTAATATTGATATAACTCTGTATCGTGATGACTGGACAAGAATCAGTCACCATCCGATCGTCCAGGCAACAGACATATCCTTTTCTGTCGATGGAAAACAAATTATTTTAATAGATGATGTACTTTTTACAGGTCGAACCATAAGAGCTGCCATGGATGCTATTATTGATTTTGGCAGGCCGGATCGTATTGAACTTGCGGTGCTTGTTGATAGAGGCCACAGAGAACTTCCGATTCAGGCCAATTATGTTGGAAAATTTATTGAAACAAGACGCTCGGAAACTGTAAATGTTTTACTTGCCGAACATGATGGACAGGACCTTGTTGTCATAGAAAAGTGCGTACCCGATAACTTATGAGCATATTTGAACATAAAAAAAACGCTCCCAGGAAAATCAGGCTTGGAGTTATATCTGTTTCAAGCACTCGATCCCTGAAAGAGGATAAAAGCGGATTATGGATAAAGAATAGAGCCTTAAAAGAAGGGCACAAAGTTATATTTCACTATATTATACAAGATGAAATACAAGCCATAACCGATATAATACTTGATGTTATACGTAGTCATGAACCTCAGGCTATATTAATGACAGGAGGAACCGGGATAAGCAGTCAAGATGTAACTATTGAAGCGGTACTTCCTTTATTTGAAAAGGCGCTAACAGCATTCGGGCCGCTTTTTGCCCAGCTCAGCTTTGAAAAAATTGATTCCGCTGCTCTTTTATCACGCGCGACCGCCGGAACAATAAACAAAACAATACTTTTCTGTCTGCCGGGCAGCCTTAAAGCCTGTAAACTCGCATGCAAGCATCTTATCTTTCCTGAACTGGGACATCTTGTTAAGCATGCCCAGGAATGATTTTATTAAACCTCCTTTCTGTATACCCCAGCGAAACGACATGAAATAGCTTTTTACGAGTTCATCAATATTGGATACCGACAATTGCTGGCATCTTATGAATATACCTAATAAAATTTATGCACCAGGAGCCAGAATTGTTGTTCGAGACGCAGAATGGCTGATTCGGACACATGGTACGACCCAAAAGGCCGCATTGTGTTCACCTGCAACAAGGGCTTAACCGGAGTCGGCTTCTCCCGCCCCGAATGGAACGAAATCAAGGGCATGAAATCCGGCACGGTTGAACGGACAATAACCGATGACACCCTGCCCGGCGGCCCAAAAGAACGAACCATTGTTTATGAAGCTCCGTTTGACCAATGCGATCGGGAAGAAGATTATGAAATAGTCTGGGCGGAATTTGAAAGACGGGTAGAGACCACTAAACACACGAAAGAACCATAGAAAAAAATGGTGTGAAAATTAGTT
>JAJSZO010000207.1 GCA_030262795.1 Deltaproteobacteria bacterium
AAAAAGGTAAAAAATTATATGACAGACCAAAAAGTCTTTAAAGAGATCCGCCTCACGGAAACAGTTAAAAGATCAGGGTGAGCTTCAAAATTATCTCCAGGGGTCCTGGATAAGGTGCTTTGCGGAATGGAGTTTCCGACTGATTCAAATCTGATTGTGGGCCTGGATCGGGCTGACGACGCCGGTGTTTACAAAATCACTGATGATATCGCCATTATTCAGACAGTTGATTTTTTCACGCCAATTGTGGATGATCCTTACTGGTTCGGACAAATTGCCGTAGCCAATGCTTTAAGCGACGTTTATGCCATGGGGGGCGTCCCCAAAACAGCCATGAATATCGTTTGTTTTCCGATCAATCAGATGGATATTTCCGTCCTCCAGCGTATTATCCAGGGGGGGATAGATAAAATGAAAGAAGCGGATGTTGTTCTGGCTGGTGGACACAGTGTCGAAGACAATGAACTGAAATATGGCCTGGCTGTTACCGGTTTCATTCACCCTGATCATATCCTTACAAAAAGGCATCTCAAGGTTGGAGATCGTTTGATACTGACAAAACCCATTGGCACCGGTATAATAAACACTGCTGTCAAGGGAGGACTGGTTTCTGTAGAAATAATTGAATCTGTCACAAAACTTATGGCCTCTTTAAACCGAAAAGCAGCCGAAATAATGAAAAACTACCCCGTACATGCCTGCACAGATATTACCGGCTTCGGCCTGCTGGGTCATCTATCGGAAATGGTTGTGGATTCCGAATTCGGGATAAGAATTCAATCCAACATGATACCAATAATCAGAGGGACTCTTGATTATGCCGGAATGGGATTTATTCCTGCAGGAGCATATAGAAACCGCGAGTTCCGTGAAAAAATAGTAGATATTTCGTCTTCTGTAGATCGTTCCATTCAGGACATTCTATTTGACCCACAGACATCCGGAGGTCTGTTGATATGTGTTGATAGCAAAAGCGCAGACGATCTTCTCATCAGACTAAAAAATAAAGGTATGGATGCAGCAGCCATGATAGGAAAAGTAGTGCCCAAACCAAAAGGAAGAATAGTTGTTAACTAGCGCCTGAACAAAAATCCCGTTCAGGTACTATATTATATGGAGAAAATTTGAATGTTTTCACAAAATGTTGTGGTAAATAACGCAGAACTTTTGATCAGGAAAGCAAATGGCGGTAACATGAGGCCAATATGGCCGGATAAGGATTCGGGAATTGTTAAGGTTATTGATCAGCGGTTTCTTCCACATAAATTTGCAATTTCCGATCTGAAAAGCGTTGATGATGTAATAAATGCTATAAAACGGATGGTTGTGAGAGGAGCACCTCTTATAGGTGTCACAGGGGCTTATGGTGTTTACCTTGCAGTCATTAATTTTGATGGAAAAACAGGTTTTGATGATTTCCTTATTAATGAATGCAACAAACTAAAAGCGACAAGACCAACTGCAGTTAACCTTTCCTGGGGTGTGGACAGGGTCAAGCATAAATTATTAAAAATGACAAATCAATCGGCAAGGATAGACATGGCAAGGGATGAAGCTGCAAAAATTGCTGATGAAGAGGTAGAAAACTGCAAAAAGATTGGCGAAAACGGTTTGCGGCTGATTGATGAGATTTGGATAAAAAAAAAGGGTGAAATCGTTAATATCCTTACCCATTGCAACGCAGGATGGCTTGCCTGCGTAGAATATGGAACAGCAACTGCCCCGATATATGCTGCCTGTGAAAATAATATAGATATACATGTCTGGGTTGACGAAACAAGACCTCTCAATCAGGGGGCTAGGCTTACTGCCTGGGAGTTGGGTAAACATGGTGTCAAACACACCGTCATAACTGATAATGCCGGAGGCCACCTGATGCAGCATGGAATGGTGGATATGGTTATTGTCGGTACAGACAGAACTACTTGCACAGGAGATGTTGCTAACAAAATAGGGACTTATCTTAAAGCACTTGCAGCAAGAGATAATAATATTCCCTTTTATGTTGCTCTTCCATCCAGTACTTTTGACTGGAAGCTGAACGATGGTGTAAAAGAAATATCCATTGAAGAAAGAGATCCCGATGAAGTGAGATATGTGCAAGGGTTAGAGCATGGCTCAATAAAGAGTGTTCTAATTTCTCCGGCAAGCAGCCCTGCTGCCAACTTTGCATTTGACGTAACCCCGGCACGACTTGTTACCGCTTTTATAACGGAAAGAGGTGTTTGCAAGGCAACAAAACAAGACATAAAGAGGATGTTTTCTGAGAAAATAATACAAAAAAAGGGCATCCCCTCATAATTCGATGGAATACCCTTTTTAACACTCAGAAATATTTATCTAAACCACAGTAACATTTGCTGCTGCAGGTCCTTTTTGTCCCTGCTCTATGTCAAAGGTAACCCGGTCACCTTCATTAAGAGCCTTGAAACCGCTTGCATTAATTGCTGAATGATGTACGAATACATCAGGCCCCTCTTCTTGCTCAATGAAGCCATACCCTTTGCTGCTATTAAACCATTTTACAATTCCATTAGCCATACTTGACATCCTCCTTTCAAAAAATTCTCATAGTCCCAGACCTCAGGATACCACTTTGGCAAATGGGTCTTTCCTGTAGAACGAAACCGGCCCGCCAATTAAGAACGGATCTTTATTGATTAAATTAGCTAATAACATTTTTCAGATAGAAAGCAAGGTTTATTTTCGATATTTTTCGAAAAAGTTGTTATTTCCAATGACTAAAAAAGCCTGAGAGGATCTATGTGATATTTAATTAATATTTTAAGTGTGTTAGATGATTGGTGCAACAGATGGGTCTAAAAATAAACGGTTGTCATAGCAAATGAATTGTCCGGTTTAAAAGGAATTGGGGTCAGTGACTATTTCATTTAGTTTTTTATAAATCCTCTTGATCCCACATGGAACAGGGGGACGTTAGGAACGTGGACGAAATAACTTCCACAACTATGCATCACGGCTTCAGGCCGCCTTTGTCCGGTCTCAAATCACAAAAATATCAAAATAGCCCGCTATTCTATCAACTTTTGTGATTTGAGACCGAACAAATCCGACCCAAATCTATGCGCCTACTTGTAGAAGTTAATTCGTCCACGTTCCTTAGCAATAGTCAAATACTAAGTCCAAATCATCTTCAGCTTTGCAAGTATACACAAGTTTAGCAGGGTTCATTTTGGGCATCCTGAATATCACATTATTAATGCCCTGCCAGATTCCCGATGGCATAATAACATATTGATTTAACGATGTTTTTGAAACACTCCTTTCGTAAACTTTTTTGTTGTAAATTCAATTCAAAGGGTTAGCTTAAAATGGAGCTTGTGATTTATGTTAAATCATGTAACTGTTTGATTTTTAACGATTTTTGTTTACGAAAGCTGTTTTTAAATTTCTTTTATTATCAATAGGTTATATGTCCATCGGGAATCGCTGGCAGGGAACAGACCTCACGACTCAGCACCTCGGTTTCAGAGAAGTGCTTTGCGTCTTAGTGCCTGCGTGAGCCCGATTTTTTTTAGAACAGAACACGCCGCCTCTCCTGAAAGACGTTCCCGATGAAGCATTTGCTTTATTCCTTCATTAAAAATATTTGAAAGATATTCTTCATCCACATTATAAAGATCAAGGACAGCTATGGTTCTTCCATCCACATTCTGGGTGGCCGTGGAAATTCACACAATCCAAACCTGATACTCGGTAAACTCATTTAAAAATTTCTCAATACGATTTTTTACAATTGAGCATCACCTCAACAACTCTATCAATATCTCCCTCCATCATCGCCGTCCCGGACGGCAGGCAAAGTCCCCTCTCAAATAGCCCCTCACAAACACTCTCGCCGATTCCGTGCGGATAATACGCACACTTTCTCTGCGCCCTTGCGCCTTTGCGCCTTTGCGTGAGCCATTTATTTTTTTTTGCTTTTTTATAATCTGCGTCAATCTGCGTAATCTGCGGATTAAACAATGGCTGCATAGGCTTCCATACCGGCCGCGCTTCAATATTTTGTTTGTCCAATGCATCAATAATCTCATTTGACGTTACACCGCATCGCTCAGGATCAACCGTCAATACCGTAAGCCATTGATTTGAAAGACCATACGAAGCCTCCGGCATGAAGTCAAACCCCTCAATATCAGAAAGAGCCTGATGATATTGTCTGAAAATATGCCTGCAAGCCTTCACATGACTGTCCAGAACCCGAAGCTGGCCTCTCCCTACGGCCGCCAGCAGATTACTCATACGATAGTTGTAACCCATTTCACTGTGCTGATAATGTAGCGCCGGATCTCTGGCCTGGGTAGACCAGAAACGCGCCTTTTCCAGAGCTTCCATGTTATCAGACACCAGCATCCCTCCGCCGGATGTGGTAATAATTTTGTTTCCATTAAAGGAATAAACGCCGAACCTGCCGAACGTGCCGCTCGCCTTGCCTTTGTACGTTGCTCCAAGGGATTCGGCTGCATCCTCAATCATTGGCACACCGTAATGATCACAAACAGCAAGCAAAGGAGTCATGTCAGCGCTTTGGCCATATAAGTTGACCACGATCACCGCTTTGGGAAGTTTTCCGG
>JAJSZO010000208.1 GCA_030262795.1 Deltaproteobacteria bacterium
AAACTGGGTTTCCGGTGAGCTGATAAGCAATAGTCTATCAGTAAGCCGCTCTGCTATATGGAAACATATCGGTAAGTTAAAAGAAGAAGGCTATGTTATAGAATCTGCCCCGAAAAAGGGATATCTTCTCAGCAAAGATTCAGACCCGATCACGGCTGATGAAATAAGGAAAGGTCTTTGCACCAAGGTTTTTGGAAAGAAAAATATTATTTATTTGAAGGAAACCGATTCAACCAATACAAGGGCAAAAGAACTTGCAGCACAGGGGGCTCCTGAAGGGACATTGGTTATTGCGGAAAAACAGACAAAAGGAAGGGGGAGAAGAGGAAGAAGCTGGTTTTCACCCCCTGGAGATGGGATTTACTTTTCTCTTATCCTGAGGCCTGCTATATCACCCGGTGAAACACCAAGAATAACGCTGATGACCGCTGTTGTTCTATCGGAAATCTTGATTTCCCTGCTAAAACTAAAATTAAGAATTAAGTGGCCTAATGACATTCTTGTAAATGGAAAGAAGCTGGCCGGTATTCTCACTGAGATCAGCACTGAAATGGATGCAGTAAATTATATCGTTGTTGGTCTTGGGTTGAATGTAAACACTCTATTTGAAAATTTTCCCCGGGAAATAAAAAAAAGTGCAACCTCAATTTTAATAGAAACCGGAAATAGGGCCCCAAGAATCAAACTTATTCAGGAATACCTTAACTTGTATGAACAATACTACGATATATTTAAGAAAAACGATTTTGAGCCCATGATGAACCGATGGCGGGAACTTGCAGATATAATAGGAGAGCAAATTAAAGTTGATGTTATCGGCAAAACTCATATTGGAGAAGTAATGGATGTTGATAATGACGGGATCTTAATACTAAAAGATAATCAGGGAAGACTGCACAGAATATTTTCAGGGGATGTAACCCTGGCAAGGGAATTAAAATAGTTGAGCAATTTTTTCCTTTCTGTGATACGTATAAAAAAAGAATAGTCCGGTTCCAATGACCATTATTAACGATCCAAAAAAGAAGGCATACCCTATCTGAAATATATCCATCATCAATCCGGCAATAAGAGAGCCTGTAAGCATCCCTGAACTGTGAGCCATTGTAATAATGCCCATTACAGATCCCATAGCTTTTGTTGTATTTCCTTTTACTACAGCCAGTGCCATCAGTGCCGGCATTGCAATACCGCCTCCAATTCCAATAAGTACATTGGCTATAAACAAATCCTCAAACCCGTCTGCCCAGTTAAATAATAAAATTGCAAAAGCTATTATAAATCCTCCGATTAGGATCATAATCCTTTTATTGAATCTATCAGCCATGTAGCCCATGGGTGTCTGCATTATACCGCCGATAAAGACTCCCAGCATTACAAGAATTCCGATATAAGAGCTGGAAAGATGAAATTCCGAATCCGCCAGAACAGGCAGGAAACCCCATACTACACCTACACATGCCGCATATGCAAATCTGAAGAACAAAAGACCTGACAGGTCTCTGTTTTTCAATAGCTTTTTCCACGATACAATCTCTTTTTTTCGCGAGACAGCTCGTTCTGAGTTTGTTGGCGGAAGCATAAAAAGGCATAAAGAAAAGCTTAAAAAAGCAAGAAACCCCATACACACGAATGATGTATTAAGGCTAAAATGTTCATTTATCATACCTCCCGATAGAGGCCCTACGCTCAAACCAAAAAACATGGACATGTTAAACATTCCCATGCTCAGGCCCTCACGGCCTTCAGGCGTTATATCGCCTACATATGCCTGAATAACCGGCATCAGCATTGCAGATGATATGCCCTGAATAAATCGGATTATAATAAGTGTTTCGACATTTTTTGCAAAGACAAAGGCTATAGAAATCAGGGCATAAGCTAAAAGTCCCGCAACAATTAATGGTTTACGGCCTTTTTTGTCTGAGAGCCGGCCAAAATATGGGAGGAAAAATGTCCTTGAAAGGGAAAATGCCCCGAATACCAGTCCAATGTATAAACCACTTGCACCAAGTTCATAAGCATAAACAGGAAGAAGAGGGACAACTATGCCGACTCCTGTTACTGATACAAAAATTGAAAAGAACAGGGTGGCAAAAATTTTCTTATCCGAAGTTGTCAATATTTACTCTTTTTTTGAATTTTACACAAATTGTAAAATTTAAGTTTCTTTTTTAATATAGTGGGTTCTTGACGAACCTATACAAAATATAATATTATAAAAAAAGGTTATAATTTCTATCATTCTAAATGGTAATAATATGAAAACAATCGGAAAATGCACTTCCCCCATAATTACAATCGGTAGTGGCAATGTTGAACATATTTTGGAGTATGATGGTGAAATACAGATAGGGCGGAAGCATATTGTAACGAGTTATGAACTTTTGGGCGGCAGTTGTATTAATTATTCTCTGAGATTAATAGCCACCGGCATGAATGTTTTTCCCATACCCTTTATAGGAAAAGATCAGTGCGGGCATGATATCCGTAAGCATTTAGTAAAAATAGGGCTTGAAAAAGATCTTAATAAAAAAGCGCTTCAATTTATCAGTTCTGAAGATTTTTTATTTCCAAATATCCAAACCCCAAAAGCCATAATTGTCGTTAATCAAGGACACCGAACTATTTTTTCCCAAGGCCTATCTATAAGAAAAAATATTGAAGAACATTTTCAGGATCGCCTTGATTGCCTAAGCAATCTTGTATCTGATAATAGAGGATCTGTGATGATCGGCCATATTTCTATTGACGGTGATAAGCATAAACCAGGAATAATATCAAGAAAAACGATCAATACATATTTTAACAAGCTTTTTCTTTTTGCAAATTTTGGTAATAGCCAAGTCAAACATGGAATAGATTTCTGGATTGAGGATTTGGGACATATTGATCTATTTCAACTGAATTTGGAAGAAATTAGAGGGTTTTTTAACCAGAGCGGCAGAAACAGTTCTCTAAATGAAATTATAAAATTTTTACGAGAACATTCAATTACTGCTGTTATTACCATTAATCGATTCGGTGCAATAGGAACATACAAAGATGGCAGTGACGGCATTGTTTTAGTATGGCCACTGAAAATTAGAAAAATCATTGATCCAACAGGGGCAGGTGACGCCTTTGCATCAGGAATGATTTCGAGTCTTAATGGAAACAAACATTTTACTTTTAAGGATTTTCTGTCAGCCGTTGTTGAAGGAAGAGATTGGGCATCATATGCATGTACAACGATAGGGGCATCCGGGAATTGTCCTGATAAAAAAACATTGGATACATTTCGCAAAAAATATTCCAATGCATCACATAAACTGATAGAAATAATCAAACCGAATTTTGCAGAGC
The DNA here is from genome assembly GCA_030262795.1 of Deltaproteobacteria bacterium. Taxonomy (GTDB): domain Bacteria; phylum Desulfobacterota; class Desulfobacteria; order Desulfobacterales; family ETH-SRB1; genus B13-G4. The sequence goes on from JAJSZO010000208.1 coordinate 3,346, forward strand.
AAATAATGGACATTATAGATAACGCATATTAACTTGACAGTATAGAATTTCCATTTTTTGGTCAATTTTATCAACGAGTTGTGAGAAACATTGTTTTGTCCCGTTAGGGACATCCGAAAATAGCCCTGCAATTCATTGCAGGGATGAGAACACAAATCCAAAAGTCCTGTAAGGACGACAGAAAAAGGTAACCTGGCATTGAGAGGTAGTCAAAACATCAGCGGCATAGAATTCTGTCGTCCCTATGGGACTGAATGCTTTTTTGTTATACATCAAACCTGGCAATAAATTGCCAGGCTATTATCAAATGTCCCTACGGGACGGAATTCCTTAACAGCTCGCCCAATAGGGCGCTAATTTAACAAGCAGTTGAACCTGGCAACTGATATCAGGAGCATTTAAGTCTTTCAGAGGATAAATCAAGCTCTGTAAAGGTTAGGAGAGTTTTTTGTTGTTAACCCGTTGCAGGTTAACTAAATGTTAAGCCCTTCAAGAATATGGGATAGAAAATAATGGAACAAATATCAGAAGAATCGCAACATATGTCAGTTGAAGACATCAGAAACAATCCCGAAGTTATCGCAGAACTTCTTTTGAAAGACCGGGATGTTTCCGTAATATTTGAGAAAAGAGGAAACAAAGTCAGATATGCTTATTTAAAGACTTACAACAAAGAAAGTATCAGAATCCTGCAGGAAGCGAAAGAGGAACATAAAAGATTTAGAGAGAAGGGATATAACCGCAAGCAGGCATTCAGAGAATTTGAAGAAGCACGGGAAGAAATAAGCAAATATTTATAAATCAGAATATTATGAAAACTTCTTTCAGGGTTGTGCCTGATACAAATGTTGTGATTGCTTCTGAAAAAAGCACATCGAAATCAAGCCCGAACAAAGAATTCTTTGACCGTTGGAGAAATGATGAGTTTGAAATTCTTTACTCGGATGACACGCTTCTCGAATACATTGAAAAAATGAGAGAACTGAACATATCGGAAGAAATCATAAAGAAACTGATTCGTGCAATGCTCGAACTCGGCAAACACATCAGCATTATCATCTGCCTCTCTATCCGTCTGATCCGGATGATATCGCTTTTCTTCTTTGTGCAGAAAACGGAAATGCGACTCATATCGTAAGCTATGACCCGCATCTTAAAGAAACAGAGTATTTCTATTCATTCAGGGTTT
>JAJSZO010000209.1 GCA_030262795.1 Deltaproteobacteria bacterium
TCAGCTTCACTATTTTATTGCTGCAGGTAATACAAATTGTTGCCCTGAAGGACATTACGTAATCCGCTCAATCGGTTTCCAGTAAAGTTGTTTAATCTTTGCGACAAAGGAAGGCATCTGTTCATTTATAGTTGCCAGAAGAGAATAAAGAACCGGTACAACAACAAGTGTTAAAAAAGTTGCGATCATAAGGCCGAAAATGACCACTATCGCCATGTTTTGCCACCATTGTGTTGATGAACTCACCAGAGATATACTCATTTTATGAAAATCAAAAGAGACACCGGTTACCATTGGAAGAAGGCCTAAAATGGTTGTAACAGCCGTTAAAATTACCGGCCTGAGCCTTGTGGCACCGGCGGATATAACGGCTTCCTTGATTTTCATACCCCTTTGCCTGAGTTTATTTGCATAGTCGATTAAAACAATAGCATTATTTACGACCACACCGGCCAGGGAAATAACTCCGACTCCAGACATGATGATACCAAAAGGGGATCTTAATACAGTTAGCCCGAGAAATGCGCCGCCAAGGGATAAAATAACGGATGTCAAAATAATCACAGGTTGTGCCACTGAATTAAACAGGGTCACCAGTATAAGAAAGATTAAAAAAATAGCGATAATAAATGCTTTTGATAGAAATTCTTCCGATTCCTTCTGGAATTCAAATTCCCCTGTAAATTGAATCCTGTAACCTGCCGGAAGTTGAATTTCTTTCAGCAATTCTTCTGCCTGCTGTCTTGCCACAGGCCCGGGCACCTTGGTTTCATCAACGTTTGCCTTAACTGTTACCACCCGATTGTGATTGATTCTCACTATATCTCCGATGCTGCCGGCATAATTGATTGAGGCGATGGTCGTAAGGGGAACTATCTGGCCTGAAGGTGTTGGAAGCATAAGTTTATGCAGAACATTGGTCATTCTCCGGTCGTCTTCAGTAAGTGTTACGGTAATGTCAAAGTCCTCATCACCTTCATGATATGTAGATATATCCAGGCCTTTATATGCAGTTTTTAAGGCAAACCCTATTGCATTTGTGGAAAGTCCAAACAGGGCTGCCTTTTGACGATCTATCCTGATTTGTACAGACGGAATACCTTCAACATAATCATCCTGAATATCTTCTACAAATGGAACCTTTGCGATGATTTTCTGAATCTGCTTTGCAATATTTCCCAAGACACGGAAATTATCTCCGGAGATTTCAATATTTATCGGCGCGCCCGTGGGTGGGCCTCCTTCCTCCTCTGCAACGGTTATTCGCGCTCCCGGTATGTCTTTTACACGCCTTCTTATTTCTTCCAGACTTTCAGCGGAAGGCCTTTTTCTATCTTCCAGATCAAGAAACTGAATACCTATATGGTTGGGCAGGTTGGAAGCAAAGGAAACCCTTTCTGAGGTTTCTATTGTCTTAGAATAGATATATTCTATATTATTAAGATCGCTTGGCCCGTAAAACTCCTCTCCCCCTGCTTTTTGATGTCGCTTTGGTTTAAAAGAAGCTTCGTAAAGATCAAGGGAAAGCATCTCATTATCATTATTTATACCGCATACTGCCATCTCAACCTTTTTAATGATCCGGTCAATATAGTCCAGATCTGCTCCTGCAGGCGGGTCAATATTAACGTATGCATTATCAGGATCTAAATCAGGAAAAAATTCAACCGGTTTTTCGAGCCCTACAACGAGAAGCCATACCTGGAACAGCAGAATTAAAAGTGTAAAAGAAATAAAAAGCACTACCAGACGGTGACTGAGTGCTTTTTTAAGGAAACCAGTGTATAACGTGAGCATTAAGCCTTTTATTTCAACAGGTTTTTCACCTGAGGCCGAAACTTCGTCAGCGCTCATACCACTGTGGGGCCCGGGTTTTTCTTTCAACCTCATGAAAATTGAAGCAAGAGCCGGATTTATTACCATGGCGACAAACAGACTGGAAGATAGTGTAACAATAAGAGTAATCGGCAAATACTTCATAAACTCGCCCATAATTCCGGGCCAGAATATCATCGGGAAAAAAGCGGCCAGGGTAGTAATAGTAGAACCTATTACAGGATAAGCCACTTCCGAAGTAGCTTTCATGGCTGCCTGGATACGCGGCACACCCTGCTCCATGTACCTGTAAACATTTTCAATAATAACAATTGCGTTATCCACGAGCATACCGAGCGCGAGGGTCAGAGAAAAAAGGACCACAATGTTCAGTGTGATGCCAAGCACTTGAAGAATAATAAATGAAAGGAGCATGGAAAAAGGGATAGCAAGACTTACAAGAACGGCATTTCTGAATCCAAGTGCAAAGAATAGTACTATAATGACAAGGATAAGCCCTGAAATGATATTATTTTCCATATCGGCAATCATGAGACGGACTTCTTTTGCGCTGTCCATGAGCTTGGTTATCCGGGTTCCCTGGGGCAATGAATGCTGCCTGCGTTCAATAAACTCATCGATTTTATCCGTAATTGCGATGATATTTTCACCCACACGTTTTTTTACAGTAATATTTACAGCGGTGCGACCGTTTAAACGGGATCTGCTGGTTTCGTCCTTGAACCCGTCAACAACACGTGCAAGGTCTTTAAGATAAACAGGCTTTCCTTCAAATGAACTTACTACGAGATAGTATATCTCTTCCGGTGATTCAAACTCTCCGGGAACATGAAGCTGATATCTGCCATCCCCCAGGGTAATTGAACCTCCCGAAGTGTTCTGATTTTCACTGTATACTGCGTTTTCAAAGGCCGTGATCGGAATCCGGTAATATGCGAGTTTGTCCGGGTCCACTTCAATACGGATTTCACGCTCGCGACCGCCTGTCACCTCTGCTTCAAGCACACCATGAATTGATTCGATCTCTTCTTCAAGATCGTCGGCAATCTCTTTTAGGCGCGTAATTCCGCAGGTTCCGGAAAAAGAAAAAACAACAATCGGCATTTCGGAAAAATTTACCTCAAAAACCGATGGATCATCTTCCAGATCTCCTGGAAGTTCTTGTTTTGCCTCATCAACCTTATCTTTTACTTTCTGTATAACATCATCTATATCCGTGCCTGGAAGAAACTCTATGTTGATCTGGGAAAGGCCTTCTGAACTTACGGACTGGATTTTTTTAACACGGTCGAGCCCCTTTAGCTTTTTCTCAATTTTAATTGTGATGGAAGTTTCTATATCGGAAGAAGAAACGCCTTTATAGCTGGTAGATACAAAGACATTGGGAATTGTAATATCCGGATTGCTTTCCCTTGGAAGAATGCTGTAGCAGTAACCTCCGACAAACAGGATTATAATCGCCAGGACAAGAACGCTGGTCCGATTTTTTATTGCTGTATCGGAAACTATCATTTCAAGATTTCCCTCGGGTCTTTTACACTGCGAACCACATTTACCTTTTCGCCGTCATTTACACTTCGATGTCCCACAACGATGACCTTTTCACCGGCCTTAAGACCCTTTTTAATTTCAACTCGCCATCTTTCCAGCAAGCCCAGCTCAACTTTTTTTGAATGAGCCCGGTCATCATTTATTACATAAACTATATGGACTTTATCCCGTGAAATAACAGCATAAAGAGGAACCGAGATGCCTTCAGGGACCTCTTTTTTTACAATCTCGACTCGTGCAAACATGTCAGGCAATATCTGATTGTTTTTATTCTCAAGTACAAGGTCAAGATTATAAAGGCGCGCCATGGAATCAGCAGTGCTTGATAAAAAATGTTTTTTTCCTTTAAATATTTTTCCGTCAAGCGCATCTATCGTGACATCAAAATCTGTTAAACTGCGAACCGCATCCACATCAGACTCCGGAATTCCTACTTTAACCTTTACACGGTCTATTTGCAAAATCTCGGTAACAGGGTCTGCAATATTTAAATACTGGCCCTCTTCTATAAAAATGCGATTAACAACTCCGGAAAGAGGGGCTCTTATTTTGCACCTGTCAAGGTTCAACGCAGCATTGTCCATTACAGCCTTATAATTTTCAACTTGTGCAAGTGCATTGTCAAACTCGGATCCGGTTGAAAGTTGTTTTTTGTAAAGTTTTTCTATACGTTTGAAATCCGCAAGAGCGACGTTGTAAGACGCGTTTGCAGATTTAAGGAAGTTTTCATAATCCCGAAAATCAATCGTAGCGATAATATCCCCCTTTTTTACGGCAGTTCCGTCTTCAATGGCCTTTTTTGTGACTTTTCCACAGACTTCTGCAAGGATTTCAAGCTTTATCCATGGCTTAATTATTCCCGGCAGGCTGATGCGATCTTGAATCAGCATTGGAACAAGGTCAAGGACGACTACATTTACAGCAGGGCGATCTTGTTTAAGGTTGGATAGTTTTTCAGCTTTAAGGGCTTTGCTCTCTGCTTTAATCCACACATAAAGAATAACGACTACAAGGGAAAAAAAAACAAGGAAAAGAGCCGGAAGTACTCCCCAGATCCGCTTTATCCATTTTTTCTTAACAGACTCCGGATTATTTTCATCTTTGATATATTCCATGATTTATTTTCCTGTTTTTGCTTCCAAC
>JAJSZO010000210.1 GCA_030262795.1 Deltaproteobacteria bacterium
CACCTATGAGGAATTGTATGCGGCTGGCCAGAAGGGAAGATGGCGGCATCCGAATTCTTAGAGCCACCACTACATGTTGTGGTCTCCTTATTCAATCCGATAGTCATATTGTTTTATGCGGTTTACTTTTTCCTTCAAGCACTTTATCAATATCTTTTGCAACTTTAGGTTTTATCACTTTCTCTCCGCATTGTGTGCATACACCAAGAGGTACACTCTCAAAAATGTAAAGCTTGCCTTTCCATCGTATTTCACGGGAAGAACTTTGTTCCTTTACAATGATAAGTACAAGACCTCCAGAGCTATAGCTGTTTTAATTGTTTAGCTGTATCGTACAATTTGAATATATTTTTTCTTTCAATGTCACTGAGTATTCCTGTAAACGGGCTTGAAGATCGGAGTCGAGTCGATTCTTCAGAGTCACTTTCAAGTATGGCAAGAATCTGTTCTTTGCTATATTTATCAAGAATATATTCCCATTCAATGACCGATGGCATCAGGCTTTTTCTTCTTTTTTTCCATCTATCAATATTGGTTTTCGGAACAGCCCAAAGTTTCGGGGTATTTCTGAGTTTTTTTGCAATCTCTCTGTGAAGAGCCTTTGATCTTTCATCAGAGCGTTTCCGCATATTCATTGTGAAAAACCCTTTTTTTGCCCCGCATACAGTTTGGAGATGATAACATCATGAATTTCAAGGCATAGACCGGATAGACCGTTTGTATTTCTGTTGCATATTTCCGTAAGGCGACCCAACCTTCGGGTAATTTTGAAGTCGTATAGTCAACACCTTGTGCATAATAACCGTAAGTATCATGGAATGAAGATAGTTCGCCAATTGTCGCTTCTATAAGCTCGACCTTTTCTTCCGATTCGGGAACCATGATATCGGCTTCTATTGATCTGCATAGTATCTGCTGATTATGACTGATGGCTACCAACTTAAAGCGGGACACTTTCCGCTTTTTGGGTGGATTAAGGAGCGTAAGCGACGAATCCACCAAAGCAGTTGTTCCACCTTACGTTGGTAGCCCTTTTATAGAAGCACACAATCCTGATAATTCTGATTCAGATATGCTGTCCAACGTTAAATATAAAATTTTGACAAGCCTCCAAAACCATTTTGACCATTTGTATTTTTTACTATAATGCTGTTTTAAGAAGGTTGAATACGGTCTCCCCGCCCTTGGATTTCGCATAGTCCCAAATAAGAGGAATGAATTGACCTACCATGTCTTTACTTAACCCAAGCTTGGAAAAGGAAGCATACAAACCGGCCATTGTTCCCACTGATCCGGTATTCTTACTTAACATGGAAGAAATTCCTCCCAGAGTACCTGAACCTTTTTCAATTTTTGGAGCAGCAGCCATAAGCGATTCAACTTCCGGCATGGCAGTTGTCACTTTTAAAAAGTCTTCAGCACCCATATTCTGCTTTGCAGCATTAAAAATAGAGCCTGCACCTCCTTCTGCCTGCTGAGTTGTAATGCCTATGTTTTTCACCAGCAGTTCGACAAGTTCCGATCCTTCTGCAAAAGCAGGAGTTCCCAGCCCCAATAAAAAATAGACCAATGCAATTAAACCGATAAAACATGTGCGTTTTTTCATTTTTTTCTCCCTGATGAATTGTTTTAAAAAAATTGGGCGAGTCTGCCGTTGACTCTTTACCCTTTTTTGAATGTAACCAAAATTGAACATACCGTTAAAATTGATATTAAGCAATAAGGAACGTGGACGAATTAACTTCCCCATAGGAGGATTAATAAAGATTGCTTCGGTCATGCTTCCCTCGCAATGAGAGGTTTGGAATTAGGGTTCGCACAAAAATAAGTTCACAATTTTAAGTGTTGAGGCGCCCGTTTGACAAGGCGCGAAAGCGCAGGAATATCAGGATATTCCGAGCTTTCGCAACACAGCCAGACGGGATGCATCGGCACTTAAAATGTGAAGTTATTTTTGTGCGAGCCCTTATGCCAGACTTTTATTTCTCCACGCGCAAGGACGTCGTCGTTTCTGGAAATTGTTCCTTTTATTACACCAAAATCGCCGTAGCGAGCATATTTGTAAACAGATATTGTCAATTTGTCTCCAACCCTTGATTGTTTTAGAATTTTGAAATTTTTTGCGCCCAGCAGGAACCCTTCCGGTGCTGGCTCTGATATGCCTATCTGTTTAAAGCCGTTGAGAGCCGCTATTGATTGTGCCATCATTTCAAGATAAACAGCATCATCAACAATGCCGTCTTCTCCAACAAACAGCATGTCTTTCTGTATCATTACCGATACATCTGCACATCTTTCGGATACACTGATCAGTGTATCAATAACTTTCATCGGGGATTTTTGGGGGATAATTTCATCAACTGCGACAGGCAAATGAATAATTTCATCCTGCCGGTCAATGTTTTTCCAGCACAAGGGATCTGAGGCAAGGTAATCGCCGGTTAATTGATATGCAGCTCCCCTGCAGCCATAACAATACTCAGCTTTTTCACATGTTCTGCAGGGTCCCTTTATTGTATTGAGATGATTTTTTAAATCACAGAGAACTTCGCTGTCTTTTATAATATTTTTAAGCTGTTGCTTACGTATATTGCCTATCGGTATGCCAACTCCAACGCAGGGCATAACATTACCGGTTGATGTAACAAGGCAGGAAAACTGGTGCCGCAGACATCTGTTCCCAACCAGTGGCGGTTGGGGATCCCAGTCTTGACCATACTTGGTGCGATCAATCTCTGAAATTCTGGTGAAAATATTATAGAGCTCTTTTGAGTTAACATATAACCATTCGTTATATTTAGCATTTTCTTGAGGTGTAATAATTTCGAAATAGGGGACTATCTTCTGATCTCTAAGCCACTGCCACATTGTTTCCAGTTCATTAATATTATACCGGCAAATAATTGTACTGACAGCGAGGAACTTTTCTTCCGAAGGATATCCCACCTTTTTTAAATTTTGGAGGGCTTGTTTTATAGAATTAAACGAACCTTTTTTTCCTGCAAGCATATCCTGACGATTTTCATCAAATGAATTCATTTTTAAAACAACTCTTACGTTGTTATCATATAATTGCTTTGCAAAATCTTCGGTAATTTTAGTCCCATTTGTAAATACTTCAACTTCGAGTTTCTGTTTCTTGATAAACTCTATCATTTCAAGAAGATTGGGATATAATGTCGGTTCACCGCCAAGAATAATAATTTTTCTTGCTCCCATGTCTTTTGCCTGAAGGATGACATCGCATATTTCTTTTTTGGAAAGCTCATTCTCAGGATATGAATTATGCGGCACATAACAATAAGGACATCGAAAGTTGCAATGCAGACTGAATTCAATCTCCATTGAAAGAAGATTACCGTTTTTTACTGCGTCTTCAATATCTGCAAGGGGAAATTCAAAATTTGAGATTCTGCTATGACAGCTATGCATTTTGTTTTCTCCTGTCTATGAAACGAACGGGTTTTCTCGACTCCAAAGTGTATACCTGCTGCGCTATTTTTTCTTTACCGGTAATTACAACAGTCGGCTTAACTCTTAGTTTTGTCTGAAGTTTATTTTGTATTATTTTGCTGTCACAAGAATTTTCTTTTACGCTAACATATATATTTATATTATCGGACAAATCAGTTTTACTGGATACTGTAATATAATAATCGTCAATGTCATTAATCTCTTCAAGTGCTGAAAAAATCGACTGGGGATAGAGAGTTGTCCCGCGAACTTTCAGCATTTGTTTTTTTCTTCCCAGAATAGGGCCAAGTCTTGGAGAATGCTGTCCACAGGGACATTGATCAATGATTAAAAAGCTTATATCACCGGTTTTAAAACGAACAAGAGGCATCCCTTCAACAGCTAACGGAGTAACAACGACTTCACCAATATGTTTTTGTGGAAGAACTTTGCCATTTTTATCAACAATTTCTACAACGGCCAAATCCGGATGGAGGTGTCCTCCTTGTTGAGCAGTACATTCACAGAATGTTGTGACTGTTTCTGTTGATGCATAAGTTGAAAATGCTTTTGCCTGCCATATATTTTCTAAATCTTTGCCTGTTTTTAGTAATTCGAGATGCTGGTTTCGTAAGGGTTCACCTATGCATACCAGCCTGGATACAGATGTTTTGCCTGGCTCTATCTTATCGTTTTGCAGGTAGCGTCCTAATTTTTTCAAGAATGTCGGCACACCGACAATTACAGTGGGCTTCATTCTTAAAATAATATCCTTCTGGCTTTCCAGAGTATTTAAACCGTTTCTTATTGCTGTTGCGCCTAGACTGCGCACACCAAGGAAATAAGCAAGCCCTGCAACAAAACACCGGTCAATAGTGCAGGTTAGCAGCACTATATCTTCTGCAGTAATTCCGCATCCGGCAAATGACTTTTGTTCATTATAGGCAAGTCGGTTTAAATCATAATCCGTATACATTATGCGTGTTGGACAGCCTGTTGTTCCTGATGATAAAACAATATCAACAATCTT
>JAJSZO010000211.1 GCA_030262795.1 Deltaproteobacteria bacterium
CCTCCTGTTAGTTTCGCACCTTCCAGGTAGATATATAATACTCGTCATGCTCAATACACTGGTAGAACCTTTTTTTGTTCCACTACCAGAGGTAGTGGTTTACTTTTTAATTAATTTGCTTAAAAAATAAGTTATTGATATTACAATATTTATTTTTCTTAAAGTTCAAATTTTTCAATTTTACCATGGAATTTGAATAGGATACGTAAAAAAGTGTGATCAGGGCGATACGCATTAACTTAAGGGAAACGTCAAAGTCACGGATTTCTCCTGCTTTAACATTGGGATAAAGCGATATAAACTTTTATAGACTTTAAAATAAAAAACCGGAACAAATAAAACAGAAAAACCCAATGGTGATAAAAATGAAAAAATTTGCTTATATTTTATTAGGACTGTTTTATGCGTGCAACGTTTTTGCAGAACCAATCTCAAAGGAAGATGTGCCCGAGCCTTTAAAACCATGGATTAGCTGGGTACTGCATGGCGAGAAAGATGTTGAATGTCCATTTGCATACAACGATCTTTCAAAAACTATTTGCAGGTGGCCATCAGAATTGAATCTGACATTTCAAAAAAACAGCGCTGCATTTTCCCAAAAATGGGAAGTGTTTTCTGATGAAATATGGATATTGCTTCCGGGAAATAATAAATTTTGGCCCCAGGATATAGAAATCAACGGGAAAAAACAGACTGTCGGCGAAAGAAAAGGAGTGCCGGTTGTTTTTATAAAAAAGCCCGGCAAATATACAATAACCGGCAAATTCAAATTTGCCGGCATTCCTGAGTGGATAAAGATACCAAAGCATACAGGGCTGTTGAAACTTGTAATTAAAGGAAAAGAAATTTTTTTTCCCAATGTGGATAACCAGGGTAAGCTCTGGCTCAAACAGGGCGGAGAAGATAAAAAGGCAGGGGAAAAAGAAGATAAACTTCATGTAAAAGTTCATCGTCTTATCCGGGACGAAATTCCTCTGTTGCTGATAACAAGGGTTGATTTGTATATTTCGGGAAAGCACAGGGAGGTTAAACTCGGGAAAGCAGTTGCGGATAATTTTATACCGATGAGGCTTAAAAGTGATCTGCCGGCAAAAATAGAAGCTGATGGAAATCTTATATTACAGGCAAGACCCGGAAAATGGACAATTGAAATAACCTCAAGACATAAAGGACATGTTGAGAAATTACACTTTGATTCTTCAAGCGGGTTTAAGGTTGATGAAGAAGTCTGGGTGTTTGAGGCAAAAAATCATCTTCGGATAGTTTCAATTAAAGGCGCAGCGCAGATTGATCCCCAGCAAACCACAATCCCTGAGAGATGGAAGAAATTTTCCGCATACCTGATGCATCCGGATGATACAATGTGCTTTGTCGAGAAAAAAAGAGGGGATCCTCTACCTGCTCCGGATCAGTTGAATCTGCACCGCACATTATGGCTGGATTTTGATGGAAAAGGGTATTCTATACGTGACAGTATAACCGGTTCAATGACTACGGGCTGGCGTCTGGAAATGACCACTCCTGTTGAACTCGGGCGAGTTAAGGTTCAAGATAAGGAACAATTCATTACCCGTCTTAAAGGTTCGGATAAGACTGGTGTGGAAATGCGGTATGGCAATGTCAACCTTGAAGCTGAAGGCCGGCTTGAAGATGCGGATAATATTCCGGCTGTGGGTTGGGACAGAGATTTTCAATCTGTTAAGGGCATTCTCAATCTTCCCCCGGGCTGGACTCTTTTTGATGCAGCCGGAATTGATCATATAAGGCAAACATGGCTGAAACAATGGACACTGCTGGATATGTTTCTGGTTTTAATAATTTCGCTTGCAATTGCAAAACTTTATTCCTGGCCATGGGGAATAATAGCTCTGATAACAATGGTTTTATTAAATCACGAAATTGATGCCCCCCGCTGGGTCTGGCTGAATCTATTTACAGCTATAGCTCTTCTTCGCGTTGTTCCTGAAGGCAAAATCAGTTCAATGATAAATAATTATCGAATGATTTGCATAGCATGCTTAATATTTATAAGCCTTCCATTTATGGTTAATCAGATCAGGACAGGTATTTATCCGCAACTTGAAAGACCTTGGCAACAAATCGGAATGCAACAGACACAACAAAGGGCAATTGCAGGAAAAGTTGCAAGAGATGAAGACAAAGGCTATGGCCCAAAAAAAAGACTGTCATCTAAACTGCCAAAAACTATTCAAAGCCTGAACCAGCGCATGAAAGAGGAAGCAGTATCTGCAGATATTGATTATTCATATAACCAGCGAGCATCACAGCTAAAGATAAAACAACTTGATCCAAATGCAAAGATTCAAACAGGTCCCGGTATTCCAAACTGGCAATGGCAACAAATTAATTTTTCATGGAACGGGCCTGTGGAAAAAGATCAAAAAATTTCATTTGTCTTTATTTCACCTTTTATCAACCTTATTTTTGCGGTATTGCGGGTAATCCTTCTTGCTATTCTGATATACCGCTTATCCGGGGCTGCTTATTCAAAGAACAGCGGATCTATCTTTTCAAGCAAAAAAAACAGCATTTTTTCAATTCTAATTGTACTGCTTTCTATCGTTATTGTTTGCCAGGCTCACGCAGTCAACTCTTTCCCGCCGGAAAAATTGTTAAATGAGCTGAAATTAAAACTGACTGAAAAAGATAAGCCTTTGTGTGCTCCGAATTGTGCGTCAAGCCCACGGATGAAAGTGTTAATAACCGGAAACCAGCTTGATATAAGAATAGAAATCCATAGCTTATATCAAAATACGGCTGTTCCTCTTCCAGGCTCTGTTCAGCATTGGCTGCCGCAGGTTGTGCTGATAGATGGAAAGCCGGTTTCCGGCCTGTATCTCGAACCATCTACAGGATATTTATGGCTCAAAGTCCCTGAAGGCATACATCAAATAGATTTGAAAGGAGTTTTGCCTCAAAGGGATGTTGTTTGGTTGCAATTCCCATTAAAACCCCATTATGTTGAAATCGGTTCGGAAGGCTGGTCTGTAGATGGATTGTATGATAACGGGATCGTAGACACACAGCTTCAGTTCACCCGGATTCGCAGTGACAATGATGATAAAACTGCGGTATCCGAAACATTTGAGCCCGGGCTGTTACCGTCATTTGTCAAAATTACAAGAATTTTTCATTTAGATTTAGACTGGCAGATAGAGACCATTGTCACCAGGGTGACACCTGTTGGTTCTGCAATTGCACTGTCTGTGCCTTTGCTTGCAGGAGAGTCGGTTACATCTGATATTCGCGTGGAAAACGGTAATGTTCTTCTGAATATGGCTCCTGATCAGAAAAATTTCAGATGGTTTTCATCACTTAAGATAGAAGATGAACTGGTGTTAAAAGCAGAAGATACTCTTGACTGGGCCGAAGTCTGGCAGGTTAACATCGGCACATTGTGGCATGCTGAAATTAGCGGAATACCTGTAATTCATCATCAGAATAAATCCGGCAACTGGTTTCCGGAATGGCGGCCCTGGCCTGGGGAGGAAATTGCCATTAAAATTACAAGGCCGGAAGGAATAAAGGGGCAAACTCACACCATCGAAACCAGTAAACTATCTTTAAGTCCGGGAAAAAGAATTAGAAATGCTACAATGGATCTTGATATAAGAAGCAGCAGAGGCGGCAGGCATACTATAAAGATTCCGAATAACGCAAAACTCCAATCCGTTTCTATCAACGGCAAGCCCCAGCCTGTCAGGCAAGACAAAAACAGTGTGACTCTTCCGCTTACGCCGGGACAGCAGAATATAAAACTTGTTTGGAGAGAAGTAAAAGACATAGAAACCATATTGAAAACATCTTTGATAGACCTTGGCATGAAAAGCGTTGATTCCTTTATTTCCGTTTCAATGCCGAGAGACAGGTGGATTTTATTTTGCGGTGGTCCGTATCTTGGGCCGGCAGTGCTATTCTGGGGCGTTGTCTTTGTGATTATTCTATTATCCTTTGGCCTTGGACAGTTAAATATAACTCCCTTAAAATTTCATCACTGGGCGCTTTTAAGCCTTGGATTAACTCAAGGCTCTTTGTTGATTGCAATCCCTGTAGCCGGCTGGTTTCTTGTGCTTGGCTACCGGAAACAGGTTGCCGAGAAATTATCAAACTTTTCATTTAATTTATTTCAACTTGCAATTATATTACTTTCCATAGCTGCATTCGGTTCTTTATTGTTCGGAATCAAGCAGGGACTTTTGGGTTATCCGAATATGCAGATCAGCGGAAACGGTTCCGCTAACTACCTGTTAAAATGGTATCAGGATATATCCGGAGAAATTTTGCCACAGGCCTGGGTTTTTTCACTTCCACTTACAGTATATCGTATTGCAATTCTGGCCTGGGCACTGTGGATTGCTTTTGCCTTTATAAAATGGCTCCGCTGGGCATGGGAATGTTTCAGCGCCAGAGGATTATGGCGCAAAATAGATTGGACTAAGCTTCGAAACAGGCAATGGAAAA
>JAJSZO010000212.1 GCA_030262795.1 Deltaproteobacteria bacterium
GATGAGGATAAAAAAGAAGAAAACAAATAAGGTAACCGTTAACTGTGAACTGTTAACCGTGAACGGTTTTTAAAGATATAGCCTAAAGATAAAAGGCCATTTGTGGAAGCAAATGGCCTTTTTATATGAATTGTCAAAAAATTTTTGGTAGAGTTAATTCATGGATAACTTTAAAAATAAAGAATATCAAAGCCATAATGCTTGGTCTGACTTTAAAAAGGACATTGAAACTATAGAATGCAAACGATGTGGGACATGCTGCAAGAAAGGTGGGCCTTGTTTTCATATTGAAGATAAGATGCTTATTGAAAAAGGAATTATTTTAATAAAACATCTTTATACCATACGAAAAGGCGAGCCTGCATATGATAATATTAAAGGATGTATTACATCTGTAGCTTCGGATTTAATAAAGATAAAAGGCCGGAATGATTCCTGGGAATGCATTTTTTTTGATGGAAAGGATAATTCGTGCAAGATTTATGATAAAAGGCCTATTGAATGCAGAGTACTTAAATGCTGGGACACACGGGAGATAGAGCTGATTTATTTTAAAAATCGACTAACTCGAAAAGATCTTGTTTGTAGAGTTGAAGGTTTGTGGAGCCTTATTGAAGATCATCAATCACGTTGTTCGTATGATAAAATCAAGCATTTTGTTAAGGAGCTGGATGGAGAAAAAAAGAATGAGGCAATAAATGGGATATATGATATCCTTAGTTATGATGATTCTATACGTGAACTTGTTGTTAAAAAAGGAAAAATGGATCCAGGGAATCTGGACTTTCTTTTTGGACGACCTGTTGAGGCAACCATTAAAATGTTTGGTTTAAACCTAAGTTGAATACAGTTCAGGCCTTCTGTTGGGGAGGAAAAAACGCATCCTGTGATTTCTTACCCTGTTAAGTTCATCCGTCTTAATATCATAAACCAGTATTCCTTCTTTTCCGCTTAAATCTTTTGATAAAACCTTACCTGACGGCCCGATTACCATGGCGACACCCGGAAAGTTAAGTCCTTTCCCATTATCACCGGTCTGATTGCATGCAATGACGAAAAGGCTGTTATCATATGCCCTGGCAGGAAGATGCCGCATCCATGAGCGGAATTTTTCATCAGACGTTCCTCTTGGTGATGCATGTGGAATAAATATAATATCAGCTCCGTTTACTGCCATACAGGTAGAAAGCTCCGGAAAGTGGGCATCATAGCAAAGCTGTATGCCAAATTTAACCCCCTGGACCTCAAACAAGGGAATTTTGTTTCCTGGTGTAAAAATGGTGCGTTCAGGCGGGGAAATTTGCAGCTTACGATAAATACTCGGGGGTTCATGAGGTTTTATGATTAGATGGCTTGCAAATATTCTTCCATTGCTGTCCTTTTCAGCAATTCCGGCCAGAATGACAATATTTTCGGATTCAGCCAGTTTTACTATCTCTTTTGTTGCCGGCCCTGGTACTGGTTCTGCAGCATTAATTATATCTTCCCTGGTACTATAACCCGTAATATTCATCTCAGGAAAACAGATTATAGATGCACCTTTTTTTCTCGCTTCCTTTACCCATCTTACCATTTGATCAAGATTGCGCCTGGTTTCGTTGACAGATGAATTTGAGATTACTGCTGCAATGCGTATATCTTTCATAACTCCCTAAAGATCAAAGTGAGCCTTTATTTTATATACTTTTGTTGCAGGCAGGTTGATTATCTTTTTTATGCCGGTTTCCTGAACTATATTTTCGAGGTTTTCCTCTATTTCCTCCATGCTTGGCGCAATAAAGGTAAACCAGATGTTAAATTCACTATTACGTTGATAATTGTGCGTTACCCCGGGATATTGATTGACTATGGAGGCAAAAAGATCAATTTTGTCCTCTTCTACTTTTGCTGCGCAAAGTGTACTCACGAATCCTAATTTTTCAGGGACAAAATTACCGCCGATTCGACGAATTATTTTATTTTCTTTCAACCTGACAAGTCGTTTTATAACATCTTTTTCAGAAAGACCAAGATCATCGGCAATGGCAAGGTATGGGCGTGAGGCTATTGGGAAGTCAGACTGTATACGGTTCAGAATGGCTTTATCTGTATCATCCATTGGAGACATGTATTTTTTTACTCCTCCAGAAAAAAAGGCTCTACCTTTTTGAAAAGCAGAGCCTTTTTGAAAAATCAAATTTTCAATTTTTAGACTAAACACATCCGGTCGGTTTTGGAAGAGCAGCCATCTTACAGGCTCCCTTGCCTGGTCCAGACGGATAAAGCTCATATATATGCTTCAGCTTGAAGCCTGTCACTTTGGAAAGAACACGAACCATTGGTGCAATACCGTTTTTTTCATAGTATTCCCTGAGCACTTTAACGAGTGCCATGTGCTCATCATTTAACTCCTCAATACCTTCTTCTTTTTTAACATGTTGTAACCACTCCGGACAATAATTGTTAAAATCATCAATAAATCCGTCTTCATCTACGGTAAATGTTTTTCCCCCAAATTCAACTGTTGGCATTTAACAATCCTCCTTTTTATTATAAATATAAATAATTTTTCATATGGCCTACGACCTATAGCTCCACTCTTTTTGAGAATTAATATTAAATATCTTATTATTTAGTTAATGTCAATATGAAAAAATATAAATCTCAGGGCAATCCATTTGATCGTTTTTATAATCTGGATCAGATGCTGATTTTACTTTGTTTCCATTTGTTTTTTCTGACACGCTGGCCGGCTTTTCGATTGCAGTACTTTTGGTTTTTTACGCGAGGATTAGCTGGAACCATTTTTCTACAATTGGCGCATTTAATCATTAGAGTTGTTGCCCGATAAGCAATAAACACAATATGCAGTGTTATGTTCAACCAAAAACCACAATATATTACATAAAAACCTTAATGAGCAACAACTCTATTGATTTTTTACCATGAAGTCAAAAATGTATCATGTTTGGTCTATTGCAGAAGGATAAGATCTGATAAGGAAGTAAAAAGGTAATAGTTCAGCCCCCCTGCCCGAAAAAACACGCAAGGGGAGCTGATTTTGTTTTTATATCAGGGAGGGAGCAGAGTTACCAGTTCTATAAGCAGTGACCGCTTCAACAAGAAACTCAAGAGGATTGCGCTTTTGTAACCAACATGTTCTCGTTACTGTTTGTGAAATTATTTTTGTGCGAGCCCTTACATCCCCCAAATCTTAATTTTTATTCCCTTAAACAATTCTTTTTTTTTAAAAATCTTTTCCGTCCATGGCTTTTTCTCATAACGATCAAAAATTATCAAATGTCCTTCATCTGCGCCACATTTGTCCATATATTTCCAGCTCTGCTCCAATCCATTTTCAATTGTTTGTTCCAAAGAGCCGTAAAGTATCTTTAATTCCATTACGATTTTCTGAACACTGCCTTTACATTGCCATGTCACAAAAAGGTCGGTTCTCATCCGTCCCAGTCCATATTCCCGTTCCACACGTCCCCCTCCATTTACAATCCGCTGCAAAAAGCCCTGAAGCAATAGCTGGGGACCAGCCTCTTTGTAGTCAAAACGTTCAATCCAATGTTCTGAATGTTTTCTGAAAAAATCCTGAAACGCTGTCAGAAGTTTATCCATATCAAGACATCCATTGTCAGGTACTATATACCATGCAGGTTCGTGGCTGATGGTTAGTTGTGTAGTATAAATGAGTGACCGCGGAATAATTTCCCGATATATCCCGTTGGCAATACGCAACTGCCCTTTTGTTTTAATTAAACCAAGATCTTCTACATATTGCACATCATCTTCAATCAGTTGTTCCGGTTGATCTTTACCTGCAAGGATTGGCTGGATAATCCTTCTTACACGTTCTTCCCTGAGTTTGTCTGTCAACTGGTCAATATGTGTATCTCGTCTCAGGACAAGACTCTCTTTTGCCAGACGAACCATTTCATCTGTAATCACTTTTGTCCGATCCCGCCCGCTTTTCATACTAAAGCAGATCTCATATCCCAGCGCATTCACCAACCAGGGCTGCCCCTCGGTCAGCTCCCATACAAGCGCCACAGCATCATCTGAAAACACCTGCCCTGTTTCTGCTGTATGCTGCCCGAACAACTCGGCAATCTCATCTTCTTCAAAATCACCGAGCCTCAAAGATTCGGCTTTTATATTAAATGCACTGCCGTCGGTAATAATTGTTTTCTCTTTAGAAGAATGTATCCGATAATCCCTGACATCACGCACCCCGCATAAAATGATACTCTGGGGAAACATTGCCGAACGTTTTGTATAACCGGAGCGCAACTGGCGCAAGACCGAAATCAGAGTATCACCTATCAGTGAATCAATCTCATCTATCAGGATAACTAAAGGTTTGGTATTTTTTTCAGCCCATCGGGTCAATACCTCATTCAATGCGCCATATCCTCCGCTACGTTTTAATATATCCGGCCACACCGAATCAACAAACGCATCTTTAAGAAAATATC
>JAJSZO010000213.1:0-3030 GCA_030262795.1 Deltaproteobacteria bacterium
TATTCAGGTTGACGGAGTAAACTGGAATGATTATGGCTATTATTCTCATACCGGCGCTATTCCAATGCCGGATGTAGAAAGAATAGATGTGGTCAGAGGACCGTTTTCCGCGCTATATGGCTCAATGGCTCAAACTGCCGTAATCAGCTATACAACAAAAATACCTGAGGATGGGGAGGTTGATGCTTCTGCCTCTTACGGCGACTGGCACAGCAGATATTATAGTCTCAGGTTTGCAGATCGGCCTTTTGATGAAAACGATAGTTTCTTTTATTCGTTCAGTTTCAAATCACGAACTTCGGACGGATATGTAACCACCCCATCCTATAAAAGCCTGAGTACCCCCGCAGGTTCCATTGATCCATCCATTCCAATTGTAACAGGCTGGAGTAAGGATATTGATCCGCAAACCGGAAAGAAACGCTACATGATCGGCCATCAAGGAGATAACTGGTATGAAGACTATGGCTTGTTTCTCAAAACAGGCTATGATTTCTCATCTCATTCCGGATTATGGTACAGTCTGAATGTCAGTGAATTTGAATATGGCTGGCGCAATGGAAGGAGTTCTCTGAAAAACCCTTCAGGCAAAACGCTCTACGACGGCGATGTATATATTCAGGATGGAGGAAATAACTACGAATTTACTTTGAATCCCTTTAATTTTACATCGGATCCAAAGATAAAAAAATCCGTTGTACACACTTTGCACCTTGAGCATTCAATTCCTGATCTGGTTGATATTGTAGCTCTTTTCGCGTTCAACGATAAAGAAAGTGCGACACATTACATCAGTAAAGGAAGGTACAAAGTAGAGGACAACTATCTTGCCCAGGCTGATGTGGCAGCTACATTTTATCTATTGGACGATACTTTTTTGGTTACTATAGGAGCTCAGGGTATTCAAGAAGATGTAACAGTGGAAGACAAGAACCTTTCTGACCAATATGACGAGGATAGTGCAATTTCCATTAGAGAAAAAACCGCAGGAAAGAACCGCATCCTTGGAGCATTTATTCAAGCGGAATATTCACCTATTGATTCTTTAACTGCTTATCTTGGTGGTAGGTATGATCATTGGTGGGGTAGTGATGCTGATTATTACGCCAATATTTCCGGAGAATATTATACAAAACATCCGGATGTTGATGACGGAAAGTTCAGTCCCAAGGTGTCCCTTGTATATCGTCCATTGGAAAACGGCACTATAAGGGCATCTTATGGCGAAGCTTTTACAGCGCCTTCCCTGTACTACAGAACTGCATCTTACTATTGGGAATCAGCCGGAAGCATATCGCAAGCATCTCCAAATCCGGATCTTAAACCTACAACGAACAAATCCTGGGAGATCGGAACGGAATGGGAATTTTGGGAAAAACGTATCAGGGTTAAAGCAACGTATTTTGAAAATGATTTTGCAGACTTGATTGTAAATCAATCAAAAACATCAACGCTTCCGGATGGTACTGAACTAATAGAGAAAAAGCGGGTCAATGCCGAAGATGCCGAGGTAAATGGAATAGAAGCAGCAGTTGAAGCAATTCTTCCTTACAATATGAAGGCAGGAGTTTTTTATGCGCACAACTGGTCAGAGTATACGAAAACTGTTGCAGCATCAAAGGAAGGATGGGAAGTGGATGAAACACCGACCGATATGTGGAGCTTATGGCTTGGATATTTCGGAGAGCTTATAGATGCAAGTCTCAGCTACAGATACTGTGATAGCAGATTTGACGATGAGAAAAACCAATATGCGGATACGACATACAAGGGCGATGACGACTACCATGTCGTAGATGCCAAGGTAACCTTCAGACCAATGGAACATGTGGCAGTCTCGGTTGCCGTGGATAATCTTTTTGATGAAGAGTATTATGAATATTACCGCGCTCCGGGTCGTTATTGGCTTGGCTCAGTTTCAATTGATTTCTAAGCAATAAGTCTCCAACTATGTGTGGCTTCTGCTATGTCTGACACTAACAGAAGCCGCACATCTCACAGTTTTTGGGCGAGTCCTTACGGAAAATCCTGTGATGAAAAAAACAAAAATATCAATCAAAAACTATTGGAACTGGAGAAGCAGGAGTTTTGGTTGTGATATTGATAAATCCGCAGAAGTTGTAAACAGATGGGGAATTATCTTGAATGATATTGTTTCAGGAGCTTCCGGAAAGCGCGCTCTTGATATCGGAACCGGAACCGGGCAGTTCGCACTTTATCTTGCAGGTTCAGGTTTTGTTGTAACAGGTATTGATCTTGCCGAAAATATGATTTCTCATGCAAAACAAAATGCCGGCCGGCATAAACTTGATATCGACTTTCAAATTGGAGATGCCGAAAGGCTTGAGTTTGAAGATAACACGTTTGATGTGCTAGTGTCCAGAAATCTGCTCTGGACACTTCCCAATCCCCAAAAAGCAATTTTCGAGTGGCGACGGGTTATGAAACCCGGAGCCATTCTGGTGGTGTGTGACGGGTTGTGGATGAACTATACCTGGAAACGTATCCATTATTTTGTTGCAGACTCATTCAAAACAATATTTGGAAATCGCAGTATGATTTCCGCACGTTTTTTTTTATGTTATTCCAGTCTTTGTAAATCGCTTCCATTTTATGAAGGCATATCTTTTGACGAAGTCAGTATGCTTTTACAAGCCGCTTGTTTCAAAGATATAAACTCTTATGATACATCCTGCTTTGGTGTAAATCCTTACCTGAGCTCAAAAAAGATAAAAAATAGAGAACCTTTGTTTTTTATTGCATATGCAAAAAGATAACAGTTCACGGTTCACGGTTTACAGTTGATCAAAACATAAAACCGACAACCGTGAACTGTTAAAACATAGCAAAAAAATTCTGATAACTGATAACTGAGATTTGCCATGAAACAAAAACCTGTTTTATTTATATTACTGATTTTTTTATCTGCAATAATATATGTCAATTCAGTTGGTTTTGCATCTGAACCGGATGAACTTGTCATTGCCAAACCTTTTGGCCCGTCTGTGGAAGTTCCTGATCCGGCTAAAG
>JAJSZO010000213.1:3130-4430 GCA_030262795.1 Deltaproteobacteria bacterium
TTTTATCTGCAATAATATATGTCAATTCAGTTGGTTTTGCATCTGAACCGGATGAACTTGTCATTGCCAAACCTTTTGGCCCGTCTGTGGAAGTTCCTGATCCGGCTAAAGGTTATAACGGATGGTACATGAATGAAGCAGGAGTAACCGAAACGCTTTTTGCTCTTGACTTTGAAATGAACTTGAAGCCCTGGCTTGCGGAATCATTTAAAAACATCAGTCCGTTAATCTGGGAGATTAAATTAAAACAAGGAGTGCGATTTCACGATAATACGCTTATGGATGCCTCGGCTGTCAAGTGGTCTGTCAACCGCATTATTGATGAAACAAGCAAGGTGTTTAACAAGCGCATACAGGGATTGCTGAACATAAAAACCATTGTTGTCAAAGACGACTATATCCTGACCTTTGAAACTCATGAACCTAATGCCGGGTTTCTATACGATTTAACATCGCCTGGTGCCGGAATTATCAGTCCCATGAGTAATGAAAGAAAAATTTATGGGACAGGTCCTTTTATACTGGAAAAAGTGGTGCCAAAAGTAAAGATGATTGTGCGCAGATTTGACAATTATTGGATGGGAAAACCAAAACTTGCAAGAGTTTATCTGAATATTGCAAGAAACCCAACAACACGAATGCTGGCATTTGAAGGAGGACAGGTCGATGTGGCAATAAATTTTCCCGAAAATGATGCAAAGCGTATCAATTTGAGAAAGGACGCAAGAATTGTTCACAAACCCACCAACCGGCTTTGCTTTTTCTTTGTAAGGGTTGCGGACGGTCCACTTGCAGACACTCGTGTGCGTATGGCTGTAAATTATGCTATAAACCGTAAACAAATCGTTGATGCAGTTCTTGCCGGCATTGGAGGAGAAGTCGGCGCATCTGTTTTTCCCAAAACTCTTCCCTGGAACAACCGGAATCTGCAACCATATCCTTATAATCCTGACAAAGCATCAGAGCTTCTGACTGAGGCTGGTGCTAAAGATAATAATGGAGACGGCATACTGGAAATAAATGGTCGTCCTTTAGTGCTGAATATATGGACGTATGAGGAACGCGCATCATTAAAACCTGTTCTTGAACTGGTGCAGATGCAATTGCAAAAAATAGGCATTGCCACAAAGCTGAAAGTTACAAGAAAAGGATCACCTATTAATTATGCCATGAAAAAAGGCGAAGTTCATCTTGGTTTGCAGATGTGGAACGTTGCCCTTCAGGGCGATCCCGATTATTTTATCTCTAATATCTTTACGAGCAATGCAGTGGCAAACTTTATGGGATACCGCAATCAAGA
>JAJSZO010000214.1 GCA_030262795.1 Deltaproteobacteria bacterium
CTCATTATAAAAGAGCCTGGCCGAATCAAAAGACCGGGGAATTTCTTCCAGAGTTTCAATAAGTATCTTGGCCTCAGCCTTTTCCACAGTAGGATTTGGAACTCTCAAGGTAATAAAGACATCCTGGCCCAGCCTCTTTTCTTTAAAAAAATGTTTGTATCTGGTGAGGAGTTTTCTCACTACAAATGAATCTGCCTCCTTGCCCTCGCAGTCCCACATCTGCTCATCACAGCCCAGATGGGAAAAGGCATAATAAACCTCTTTTATTTCATCTTCACCTGACATGTCCGTGCTTTCCGCAAAAAAAGGCAAGCGGACATTGTCAGGGTGCTGGGTACTCATTACACGTGGAATCTTGGGCACATACACCTCCTTGTATTTCTATCAATTCCTTCAATTTTTATAGATCTTTTTCTACATCCTTTGACCATAACTTTTTTTTCTCATCAATCCACTGCTTGATATCAGCTCTTTTGAACCGCCATGATCCTCCCACCTTGAAGCCGGGCAACTCTCCTGAGTTAACCGGTTCATAAACAGTTTTTGGATAATGCGCAGATAGAAGGCTACCTGCTTAATCGTCCGGATTTCACGTTCCATATCCGAACCTTTATAGCCTATAGAAAAGCAAGTGTATTAAAATACAAAATGCATTAGAAAGAAAAATGCTCTAAAATAATGCCTTTGTAAAGAAAAATATAGTAAATAGAAAATAAATATCCAAACCAATATGGGGCATGGCAATTGTAAAAAAAAGAGATATTGAGAATGAAAGTGTTTCGAAAAGTTTTAAACCGAGAAATTTAAGAAAAGGGAGAAGGTGGCTAACGCTTAAAATCAGAGAACATGACTATTTTAATCGAAATATATGTATGGCTGCCCACCTGCCTGACGCTTATCAAAAGTCCCAACTTCCTTGAAAACAATCTGGATCTCACATTCAGGAAACAATGTCTTGAGCAATGCAATTAAATTGAAATCAGGCTCTGGCCGGCTGGTTTTAATCACATTTTTTTTCACAGTTTACCCTCCTTCTACGAACCGCGTGGATCTTTTCTTTAATGCGGAAATACATTTGCAAAAGAGACAAGGTGTGTAAAATTTATTTACCAATAAAATTTTCATCACTTAGGGACATCCCGAAAATCGGTGATCTCCACTTCCCCTTCATCCCTCAAAAGCGCTCTGGCATTCAGGATTGCTTTTTGCATATCCTCTTCCGGACTTTTTGAGATTTTTCCGTGTCCTGGATAGAGTTCGTTTATTTTTCTGGTCGCAAGGTGGCTGATGGAATCAATATAATCGCCCACACTTCCTGATTCACCAATATAAGAAAGTGTTCCCCCTGCAAAGACGGTATCCCCGGTAAAGAGGATTTTCCGGACGGGTTCATAGATACATATTGATCCTGAGGTATGTCCCGGGGTATGTATAATATTAAGGCTGTAGTTACCCAAGTCGAATTGACTCTTACTTTCCAGCCAGAGATGGACTCTCAGGGATGGCTCGTTGAGATCGCCGGATTTATACATGGTAACATATCTATCTTCTACGGTAATCTTGGTAGCAGCAAAGCGATGGGCGGCAATCAGGGAATAATCCTGAAAATAACGATTGGCCCCAATATGGTCAAAGTGCTCGTGGGTATTGATTATTATATCAATATCCCTGATCTTAAGTCCCAGCGTAAGTAAGGATTTTTGCAATTTTGAGAAATTTTTATCCACTCCTGAATCAATCAGGATATTTTTGTAGTCACCCCTGATCAGGTAGCTATGGCTGCTTGTATCCTCCCCCTTAAGTCGGAAAATGTTGGGCTGCAATTCTATTATCAGGTCATCTTTTACCATAATTCCTCCACTCACTTTTTTTTGCGCCATCTTCATCCTCACAGATATTAAAAAACTGATCCATGCGATTTTCCTCAAAATAGTTTAGTATCTCTGATTTCAAGGAACATAATTTTAAGCATCCCCCTAAAAGGTCAATTTCCTTTCTCATACCGTTTAAAACCCCCAGTAGTGTGATTGGCTCAAACTCCTCTAACTCCTTGAGATCCATAACTACTCTTACGTTTCTTTCCTTGATATAAGAGGAAAGGATGCTTTTGACCTGAAGGGCCTCATTCTTTTTGGGTTGACCTGAGATTTTTACAATAAAAAAATCGTCGTCTTTTATTATATGATATTTCATAACTCGTTTGTCCTCTTTTGTTTGTTTTGAGCGAACCCTAAGGACTTGCCCAAAAATAACTTCACATTTTGATGCGCCGATCCATCTCGCATGACTGCGTTGCTCGTCGGTTAAATAGCTCGCTATTCGTTCTCCTTGCGTCTTGTCATACGAGTGCCTCGACACCTGAAAATGTAAATTTATTTTTGGGCGAATCCTAAGATTGAAGCTTTATCGTAAATCCTTATTAAAGCTTGATTACTAATGAGTTAGAATTTAATTAGGAACGCGAACAAAATAAC
Organism: Deltaproteobacteria bacterium; assembly: GCA_030262795.1. Classification (GTDB taxonomy): domain Bacteria; phylum Desulfobacterota; class Desulfobacteria; order Desulfobacterales; family ETH-SRB1; genus B13-G4. The sequence goes on from JAJSZO010000214.1 coordinate 2,475, forward strand.
AAAAAATGGAAAAAAGGTGATCCAACTGTATCTTTAGACCTTATTGTGAAATTTTTGCTGGGTATGGGAGCCACAAAAAAAAGCATTGCTAAAATGATTGTCTAAGCAGTTGTCCTTTGGGTTTCGTGGTAGCAACATATGTTGTTGATACAAACGCATTGACGTCTTGACATTTGGTTATACTTTGATAATATATTGAGTATAACTTAATCGCAATGGAGAGGAAGCATGAGCGCAATTTCAAAAGAAGCTGTAAAAAGGAAAGTCTTTCCTAAGGGGCAGATTGTCATTCCTGTTGCTTTAAGAAAAAAATACAGTATTGAGATTGGAGATCATCTTGGTGTAATTCCCCAGGCTGACGGCATCTTACTAAAACCTATGCCGAAAAAAGAAGGGAAACAATATCTGACCGACTCTTTATTCGGGATATTTGGGAAATATACAAAAGGAAAGCCCAAGCTTAAGAAAACAGATGTCAACAAGGCAACCAAAGCAGGATTTGTTGAGGCTTGGAAAAGATGACGGCGCTATTGGATACCAATGTTCTGATTCACTTTTTAACATACGACAAAACCAAAAAGTTCCGTGGGGGTATATTCTTTTTTTGAATCTCTGGAACATGGAGACTTGCGGATTGAATTGACATTAATCGTTTTGTTTCAGGTAGTATTTGTTCTAAAGAGTTTTTACTCTGTTCCCAGAAAAGACATAGCAGCCGGTATGGTGGATCTCCTGAAATATAAAGGAATTATTGTTAAGGAGAAAAAAATTGTTCGTCGGATGTTAGAACTTTGGCATGACAGCAAATTGGATATTGTAGATTGCTATCTGATTGCCTGTTTAGAAGGAGATAAGCAAAATATCCTTTACAGCTATGATCGCGATTTTGACAAATACAAGATTAATCGCAAGGAGCCTTAACCCATAACAGATGTAGTAGAGTGGGTTTGGACGCCGTTTTGTATGACAGCCCTTTTCTGTTTAATAATATGAAACGTCACTCTATCCAGAAATATCGCCGCATTATACAAATTACTGTAGCAATAACATTCATCATACTTCCATTGTTGAATCAATTAGGTTTTACCTTTATCTGGGGCAATTTTTTGAATATTCATATTGGTAACCTGACTCTGTCAGATCCTCTTGCTGTTCTTCAAGTAACTCTAAAAAACCAATACTTTTCGCCCAGACTTCTGATGAACGCCGGAATAATTCTAATCATAGCCATGTGCTTTGGCACGATATTTTGTTCATGGATCTGTCCCTTTGGTCTGCTCTCAGAATCAGTCCACGGACTGGCTAAACGTGTTTTACCTAATACTTTTAAGAAATTAAATCTTCAAAATAGGGGATTTAAAATCAAGATATATATTCTATCATTAGGATTAATATTTTTTTTCTTATTTTGTACAACACCTATCATTAACCAACTTTCCATGCCTTTATGGTATTCTCAAATTTTTCAATACTTATTTATCCGGAAACATATATCTTTTGCGGTATTATTTGTTGCTGTAATTCTGTTTGCAGAATTTATATCCCGTAACCGTTTATGGTGCCGTTACATATGTCCTCAATCTTTTCTCCTGGTTATAGCCAAACTTCTTAATCCCTTTCATCTTAAAGTAGGTTACCGCAAAGAAAAATGTATCAGTAATAAAAATAATAATCCATGTCAAAAAGCCTGTTCACTTAGCCTTGATCCCAGAACTCTGAACACTTTATTAGAAGCGGAATGTAATAACTGCGGAGACTGTATTGTAGCATGTAAAAAGCTGGGTAAAGCTCTCAATTTTCAATTTAGCCGGCATTTCTTGTTGATTGTCGCAGTATTATCCCGAGGCTATGTCATGTTATTTTACCTGCATAGTATAAGGTAGAGCCCGACAGTAATAAAACCACCGGGCTCCAAGCAAACAGCA
>JAJSZO010000215.1 GCA_030262795.1 Deltaproteobacteria bacterium
GATATCTTTATGTATAACCTTGCTGTCTGGATGATAAAATCCTGTATATGACAAATTTCGGGGCATGATTTTATAACTCCTTGTTTAAGGGTTCAGGGTTCAGGGTTTAAAGGTTCAGGGGTTCAGGGTATTCTGCCAATTTATAAACTGGCGGAGCGAAGCGATTTCATCATTCGATGTTCGATGTTGGACGTTCATCTTTCAATATTATGTAACTATTTGAAATCATTGACCAGCATTGTTTTGTAGGGACTACCCAAAATGCCCTTGTTTAATTTCTCAGAAGAATCTTTACTTCTCTGTGTTTATTATTGAAAGCGGAATAACGTTCAAATAATTACCTTTACTGCTGCGTCCTATCTCAATTTCTATATCATAAATATCTCTGATATTTTCAATACTGATCACATCTTCCGGCCTGCCGTAGGCAAAAATCCTGCCTTTTTGAAGCATTATTGTTTTCGTGCTGTATCTTGCGGCAAGACTTAGATCGTGTAGCACCATTACTATTGCAAGGTTGTTTTCCTCACTCAAAGCTTTAACAAGTTCCAGTATTTCGATCTGATGGTTTATGTCAAGATGCAAAGTCACTTCATCTAAAAGAAGAATCTCCGGCTGTTGAGCCAGGGCGCGTGCGATGATGGCTTTTTGGTACTCACCGCCCGAAATCTCGGTTATAAGCCTGTCTGCCATGTGCGCTATTCCGGTACGGGCAAGGCATTGATATACAACAGCCCTGTCATTTTCATTTTCTGTGTCAAATCTTCCCTTGTGGGAATACCTGCCCATCATAACAAGGTCATGAACCGTAAAGGGGAAAGAAACAGTTGAAACCTGCGGTACAACACCTATGTTTTTTGCCACTTCTTTTCTGGCCATCTGCAAAATGTTTATATCATTAATCAGTACGGTGCCGGTTGTGGGTTTCAATTTTTTGTTCATGCATTTAAGAAGGGTTGTTTTCCCGGAACCATTTGGTCCGATAATGCACAGGATCTCTCTTTCCTTAATATTCAGGACTATACCGTCCAGGGTTTTTGCGCTGTTGTATGAAAAGCTTAAATCAAGTATTTTCAGTTCCATTGTTTAAAATCCCGATAACTTTTTTCTCTTGCGCAGCAAAAGCAGAAAAAACGGCACCCCGATCATAGCTGTAATAATTCCTACCGGCAGTTCAGTGGGGGAGATAAGTGTTCTCGCAAAGGTATCTATCCATACAAGAAATATACTGCCGCATAAGCAGGATGCAGGGAGAAGAATCCGGTGGTCAGGGCCTACAAATATTCTCATTATATGCGGAATAATTAATCCGACAAACCCTATAACTCCGCAGGCAGCAACAGCACCCGCGGTTACCAGCGCGGCCAGCACAAGGATAATTTTTCTTGTTTTCTCAACATTCACACCGACATCCTGCGCCTGTTCTTCACCCAGAAGAAGGATATTCAGCTCTTTATAGAAAAACAGCAGGCATATTGTTCCTGATAAGATTACAGGGATAACAATTTTTACTTTACTCCAACTGCTTGCCCAAAATCCGCCCATAAGCCAGAATATTATCTGACGCAGTTCTCCTTCTTCCGCCAAATATTGTAGAAATGAAGTAGCCGCCGAGAAAAAAAGCGACAGCGCAATGCCTGACAGTAAAAGCGTTTCGCTTGAAACCTTGCTGCCTGTTTTTGCAACATAATAAACAACAAATATCGTAAGCAGGGAAAAGAAAAACGCAACCGGCATTATAAAGCTCTGCGAAGCATTAAGAACTATAACTAAAGAAGCTCCGAATGCTCCGCCGGAAGCCACACCGCATACATACGGAGATGCCATGGGATTCCTGAATAAAGCCTGCATGGAACACCCTGAAACGCTTAATGCGCACCCAACAAGAATTCCCAGCAGTATCCGCGGCAGTCTTACATTCAGTATAATGTCCTGAAAATTATCCGGCCATGTTCGGGATATATCAATAATCACGGAACACAGTATTTTTACTACTGTCAGCACATTTATCCAGACAGGGCCTATGGTTAAAGTTGTCAGCAGTGTCAGCAAAAGGCCAAGCCCGAGAAATATTAAAAACAATTTCTTCTTCATCTATTGAATAACTCCGGTATTGAATAACTCCGGATAAAAGAATTTTGCATACCCTTCCAGTCCGTCTAAGCAGCGCTGAGTGTATCCGGTATAGTATGATTTGCTTTGAAATATCTTTCCTGATTTTACGGCCTTAATATTTTTCCAACCGTCTCTTTCTTTAACATCAGAGGGTCTGGTGCCCCATTCTTCCACAATGATGATATCAGGATTCTTTTTAATTATGAATTCCTGGGAAAGAAGAGGAAAAGGCACGGGCTCGTCTTTTGCTATATTTATCCCGCCGGCCCTGGTGATCAACTCATGGGTTAAAGAACCTTTTGACCTTGTCCTCCCTAATGAGCTTTGTTCAAAATATACCAGCGGCTTCTTTTTCACTTCTTTCACTTTTACTTCAACCCTTTGTATCCTGGCTTTCATTTCATCGACAATGTTTTTTGCTTCCTTCTCCTTCCCTGCCATCTTTCCTATATCCGTTATAAGTTCCATAATGCCTTCGATGTCATAGGTTCTTGTGCCGTAAACATTTAGCCCCCTGGCTTTTAAAATATCCTTCTGCCCGTGCGAGCAAAAAACCAAATCAGGGTTGACACCGAGAATCATCTCCAGATTAATATTACTGCCGATACCACCACCTACAACGGGTTTATTTTTAAAAAAATTATAATATGAGTTATGTTTTTGGAACTTTGAAACAGCTACAATTCTGTCTATCTCTCCGAGATCACAGAGTATTTCCGCGGGATAAGTCTCCAGGCAGACAATCCGGCGCGGGTAAGTGCAAGAGGATGGTTCTCCCTCTGCACTTGCTCGCGCTGCCGTTCCACCCAAAATACCGGCTATTGAAAATATATAAACTACGGCAAACAATAACTTAAATAATCTAAAACATTTTGTGCGTATCATTAGAATTTCCTTGTGATATTTATGTTAACACTCCACGTGCGGCCGGGCGATAGATAGTATTGATAATATTCTTTATCAAATATATTGTCGCAGCTAAGAGATATTGTGGGAACAAACCCGGCGATTTCCCTGGTGTAAGATATTTTTGCGTCAGCAATGAAAAACGGGTCATATCCGCCGAAAACACCTTCCTCCTTGTCAGAGTTGTCATCTGCGGAATATGTCTTTCCAACATACCTGCCGATTATACCGGCTGAAAAACCGTTAAGCGCATAATCAATTCCAACATTGGCAGTTGTTTCCGGTATCTTGGGTATTTTTTTGCCCTCAGACTCAGGATTTGAGGAGTTTTCAACTACTTTTGTCCTCATTGCAGTGACGTTTGCAAATGTTTCAAAACACTCTGATAACTTTGCCCTTACTTCAAACTCAAACCCCTGGCTTTTTGATTTGCCGATATTCTGCTTCTGGGTTATTTCGCTATAGTATGTGGCATCACCATAATTTTCCAGGTTATATTCGGAAAGTTCACTGCTGCTGAATGTCTTTTTATAAATGTAATCGCTCATCTGATTGTAAAAATATGCTGCCTTGCAGGACACTCTGCCTGCAAATGATTTTTCAATGCTGAACTCGCTGGATAAAATTTTCTCGGGTTTCAAATTTTCGTTTGGCAGAGATGTATCCCTATCTCCGGATGAAGTAATTTTTTCCCACCCTGAATACAATTCCGAAGTAGTCGGCCCGCGAAACGACTGTCCTATTGAAGCCTTTACCCTGCTATCATCGCTGAGTTTATACACAAGGGAAGCCCTGGGGCTGAAATTATTATTGTCCCTGCCATCAAAAGTATATGTTGTTTCCGTACCGCTCTTAATTATATAATTGTAGCCGTCATATGTACGCCATTTGTCATACCTGCCGCCAAGATAAATTATAAGCGGGTCAAACAGCGCTATTTCATCCTGCAGGTAAATCCCTAAAGTCTTTGTCTTTCCTCTCTGCTCCTGCGTCATAGTTGTTTTGCTGTTCTTGTTATTCCAGTCGGACAGATTGTACTGTTTTTTTTCATATTCCGTATTTATTATTTCTACACCGATACTTAAAGTCTGCTGCAGAGGAAGAGACCTGCTTGCCACAAATTCTGCCCTTGTTTTTTTATTCCAGCTCGGCTGAACGTACGCCGCAGTTAAGGAAGGCTGCACCCACCAGTAATCGTTTTTGTCGTAGCTCAAGGAACCTTTCAGGCTGATATCGCCTAATTTTGTTTCT
>JAJSZO010000216.1 GCA_030262795.1 Deltaproteobacteria bacterium
TCGTTAAAAACGTTTCAAGTTTTGATACAATTATAACAAGAACCGAAAAAGAGGCACTGATCCTTGAATCGAATCTTATCAAACGATACAGGCCAAAGTATAACGTGATCCTGAAGGATGACAAAAGATATCCTTTGCTGCGTATAGATATAAATAGTCAGTATCCAAGCCTGACTATTGTTAGAAAGATTGAAAAAAATGGCGCTCGGTACTTTGGCCCTTTTTCATCTTCACAAGCTGTTCGAGAGACTTTAAAAATAATCCATAAGACATTCAAACTTCGCAAATGTAAAACAAAGAATTTTCAAAAAAGACTGCGCCCATGCCTTAACTATCAAATAGACACATGTCTCGCGCCATGCTGTTTATATGTTGATAAGAAAATTTATAATGAAATTGTTAAAGAAGTTATCCTGTTTTTAAAAGGAAGGACTCCTGAACTTATTAAAAAAATAAAAAAACAAATGACATCTGCGGCTAAAGATCAGAACTATGAAAGAGCTGCGGTACTCAGGGACAAAATTTTTGCACTTGAAGAAATGCTTGAAAAACAGGTTGTGGTGACTACTGACTTTAAAGATAGAGATGTAATTGCCATTGCTGATTCCCCCGAAATTTTACTTATAGCCCTGCTTTTCGTCCGTGGTGGATATCTTTTGGGAAAAAGGTGTTTCAGTTTTAATAAAACCATATCAACAGAAGCAGAAATGGTTAGTGCATTCATCAGGCAGTATTATGAAAAAACGCATTTCATTCCTCAAGAAATCCTTGTTCCGATCCCCCTCGAAGATACTTGTTTGCTTGAAGACCGACTAACTACCCTGAATCAAAAGAAAGTCAGGATGCTGTATCCCGAAAGAGGGGAAAAAGCCCAACTTATTAAGATGGCAGCACATAATGCACAAAACAGCCTGAAAGATCTGACAGCTTCTATTGCCGCTGGAATGGATATTGCCGTTAGACTTCAAAAAAGGCTCAGAATGGACAAAATGCCGGAACGTATAGAATGCTTTGACAACTCCAATATATCCGGAACAGAGCCGGTGGCAGGTATGGTAGTTTTTGAAAATGGCAAACCCAACAAGTCTTTATATCGTAAGTACAAAATAAAAACAGTTAATAAACAAAATGATTATGCATACATGGCTGAAATACTTACCAGACGCTATGGCAAAGGAGAAAAATCCAGGCCTTATCCTGATTTGCTTGTAGTAGATGGCGGCAAGGGGCATCTGAATATTGCTTTATCAATTATAAAAAAGTTTAAACTTGAAAAATACTTTGAAATAATAGGTATAGCAAAAAAAGATGTAAGCAAGGGAGAAACAAACGATAAAATTTACCAGCCGGGCAGAGCAAACCCTGTTAATTTCGGCCGGGAAGGGGATCTACTTTTATTTTTACAAAAAATAAGGGATGAAGCTCACCGTTTTGCGATCTCTTTTCATCGTAAACGTCGAAACAAGAAGTCTATACATTCTATCTTTGATACTGTTCCGGGTATAGGCAAAAAAAGAAAAGAAATTTTGCTTAAACATTTCGGTAACATAGATAGAATACGTAAAGCAACACTTGAAGAACTTGTATTGCTGCCCGGAATAGATCGTAATATAGCAGAAGCATTAAAGCGGATTTTAGGCGCTTAGGATTCGCCAGAACACTATTCCCACTCAATGGTGCTGGGCGGCTTGGAACTGATGTCATAGACTACGCGATTAATACCTCTTACTTCATTAATAATGCGGTTGGATATCCTGCCAAGCAGAGAGTGGGGGAGCCTGGCCCAGTCTGCGGTCATGGCATCGGCGCTGGTCACCGCCCGAATGGCTGCAATATATTCGTAAGTCCTCCGGTCTCCCATGATCCCCACGCTTTTCAGTGGAAGGAGTACAGCAAAGGACTGCCAGAGCTTCTTGTACAGGCCATTCTCCTTGATTTCTTCAAGAAGAATGACGTCCGCCTTCCGCAAGATAGAAAGCCTTGCCTGGGTAACATCACCAATAATTCGAATGGCCAGACCCGGACCAGGGAAGGGTTGTCTCCAGATGAGATCTTCCGGGAGTCCGAGTTCTTTTCCGAGAACACGCACTTCATCTTTGAAAAGGTGTTTGAGAGGTTCAATGAGTTTGAGCTTCATATTCTTTGGGAGCCCACCCACATTATGGTGAGATTTGATTACTGCGCTGGGGCCTCCGTAAGCCGACTTTGACTCGATTATATCCGGATAAAGTGTTCCCTGTGCAAGAAATTCCACCCCTTGGAGCTTGCATGCCTCTTTTTCAAAGACCTTTATAAATGTGCGCCCGATAATCTTCCGCTTTTTTTCAGGGTCAACAACTCCCTTTAATTGATTCAGAAACTCCCTCTTCGCGCTGACAAATTTTAGATTCATTTTAAAGTGCTTCTTAAAAAGCCACTTGACCTGCTCCACCTCACCTTGCCTCAAGAGACCGTTATCGACAAAGATGCAAGTTAATTGCTTGGCGATAGCCCGATGGAGAAGAAGCGCTGTTACCGAGGAATCAACACCACCGCTTAAGCCAAGGATCGCTCTCTTATCTCCAATTAGGGACATTACCTCCCTGACAGACCCTTTGATGAAAGACTTCATCGTCCAGGTTTTCCTGCACCCGCAGATGGCGAACATAAAGTTCTTCAACATCGTTTTTCCCTTGGGCGTATGAGCAACTTCAGGATGAAATTGTAATCCATAAAGCTTTTTTGCAGGATTTTCTATGGCCGCCACCAACGTGCCGGCAGTAGATGCTGTCAGCCTAAAACCTTTGGGCAGGCTGCCGACCGTATCTCCATGGCTCATCCAGCAATTTGTCTTTTCCTTGATTCCATAAAAAATGTTTGAGTTATCTTTTATTTGGAGTTCTGCAAGGCCGTATTCTCTCTTTTCCGCCTTTTTTACTTCTCCCCCCAGTGCATCCACCATATACTGCATCCCGTAACAGATACCGAGAATCGGAATACTTAGGTCAAAGATTTCAATGTCCACTCGCGGGCTGTTTTCTTCATAAATGCTTGCAGGACCTCCAGACAATATGATCCCCTCAGGTGCCAGTGCTTTGATCTCGGCAACACGGATCCGGGGTGGTTCAATCCGGCAGTAAACGCGATGCTCACGCACCCGTCTGGCAATAAGCTGGTTATACTGTGAACCAAAGTCAATAATCAAAATCACGTTTACTTCCTCTTTATTCAAGCTCCGCTGAAAGAATAATTGCTTCAGCAACACAGCGCATTGATTTGCGGGTATCCATACTGCGCTTTCGAATCCAGTGATATGCCTCATCTCCAGTTTTGTTGCGCAGGTTCATAAGGACTTCCTTTGCACGTTCTACCAGCTTACGTGTTTCAAGTTCTTCCTGGACAACCCTGGTTTTTACCATAAGTTCCGTATTAAGTATTGCTACAGCCGCCTGGTTGGCTACAGTAATTATCAGGTTAACTTCTGTTTCAGAAAATTTATAAGGGCTTGCTGTGAAACAGTTTAATACACCTGTCACTTTTTCATCCTTGACTTTAAGAGGCACGCTAACCATTGATACGAGACCAAGTTTTTTTGCCATTTCTTTTTCCTTGAATTTAGGTTCATCAAGGACATTTTCTATGATTAGCGGACATTTATGTGTAGCCACAAAGCCGACAACGCCTTCATTCATATTTAATGATCTGTCTTTCATATATTCAGGGTCAATAGTTTGAGAAGCTTTTAGACGAATCATTGCGGGATTAACACTTTCGTCCAAAAGCCATAATGAACAGATTTCAACACCGGTTACCCTGGCCGTAACCATCACAATCAGTTTAAGGATATCTTCCAGATACAGGTCTGAAGTAATTGCCCTGCTGATATCCATAAGAGCTTTTATATATTTTTTGTTTTGAGCTTCAGACACTATCCTATACATCCTTTTTTATTATCCACGAATTTCACGAATTATTACAAATAAATATTTCCGAAATGAACCATTGAAAATTCATATTCCGTTACCATTACCTGTTTGTCAATCAGATTCTCTACAAATAAAAAGTCGTAACCTTTGAAGCAGAGCAACGTCAAAAACCTGATAAAAAAAGTTATTGATCAGAAAAAGTTATTTATGACATTTCCTGACAGACCCAGAAGTCCGAAACAAAAATATTATTCTA
>JAJSZO010000217.1 GCA_030262795.1 Deltaproteobacteria bacterium
CTCATAAACCCACCTAAAAGCCGACACATACAATATTTCCCCGGCATACAGACCATAAAGAATTTTTACGACAGCAACACCAAGAGAACCAACCGAAAATATTGCCATAACGCCTATATCAAAAGCGCTGTAGCGAAGTTCTTTCAGATATGTCCTTGTCGGATAGGCGCGAAATGCCCTGCTTTCAACCGATGCGGATAGTACACCCGCCCTTCTTACCGAATTTGCCAGCACCGGTGTCAGGATATTGAGCAAACCTGTAAATAACCCTTTAAGTGTAAGCGGATTGAACCCTTTAAGTTTCTGGGCCTCTATCACTGTGAAAAACTCGGCTATGAGTATCGGCAAAAACCGCAGGGCTGTGACAACCATGAAGGCAATCCCGTAGGGTATTTTCAATCTTACGAGTCCGAGAAGCATTTTTTGCGGCTGTGTTGTCCAGCAAACAAGAAGTCCTAACTCTGTCATGGCGGAAAATCTCAATCCCTGGATCAATCCGTATAAAAATCCTTCCTTATATATGTGAAGACCCCCTGTGATTTTCCCGAGCACGGGAAGTTCCTCCGGTATGAGGGTCAATAGAATAGTACGAGGCCATTCTCTGTAGAAGAGGGCCTGTGAAAATATTGTGCCCCACAGGCTGATTGCTATAAAGATAAAGGCTATCCAGTACTTACTCCGAGAAAAACCCGCTATGGGATATATCAGAAGAGGAGCAATACACAGAAGAAAAAGCGCCTTTTCATTGTCCAAACTCACGACTAATATGGACATGGCAAAGAGAATAATGATCTTGGCCCTTGGATCCATATTATGGATAAAAGTATTGCCTGTATCCGGCTCTGCTATTTCTCTTGCCTTAAACATCTTCTACTATTTGACCTCCTTTCATAAACAAAATCCTGTCTGCATATCGCAGAGCCACATCCGCATTATGGGTAATAAAAAGAACCGCAGCTCCCTGGCTTGATTTTATCTTTAAGCAGTTCATCAAACTCTCAATATTTACTCTGTCCTGTCCCTGGGTCGGTTCATCCAGAAGAAATATCTCGGGTTGCATGGAAGCAATCGAGGCTGTCGCCACTCTCAGGCGCTGGCCGTTGCTTAATGAAAGGGGAGCATCTTTGATCAGATTTTTTATGGACAGGGCATCCAAGGTTTCGGAAACAAGACCCGGAAGCCTGGTTTGCGGGAACTTCAATGCTCGCGGTCCAAATTCCACCTCTTCTTTCACGCTGTTGCAAAACAACATCAAGGTCGGATTCTGAAACACAACTCCTACCTTTCCTGCCAGTTTGAATGAATTAAGATCTTTTGAGTCCTTGCTTAGAATCTTCACTGTTCCCTTTTCAGGTTTTAAGATAGCGGCAAAATGAAGAAGAAGTGTCGATTTTCCGGTGCCGTTGTCACCGAGAAGAGCAACTATCTCCCCCTTTCTTATACAAAGAGAAGCACCTTTTAAGATGAAATTGTCTTTTTTTTCATATCTGAAATATATCCCTTTTGCCTCCAGCACTATCTCTTTTTGAGATACTTTGCTTTTATTTTTTTGGGATTTCTTGACCTCTTTCTGACAGGAATCACTTATGAGATCTTTGTCGTCCGGAAGCCACAGCCCAACCCTTTGAAATATGTCCTGGCGCATACATGCCTTTTCTTTGTCCTCATCAAGGATAATGCGATCTTTCTCCATGATGACAATTCGTGAAACATGCCGGAAAACCGCAGGGATCCTGTGCTCAATCAGGACAATGGTCATTCCTTCTTTGTTCAGTTTTCGTATGACCTCAAGAAGTTCCTTTGTACCGCTGCCATCCATCTGGCTGAACGGTTCATCCAGGGCAAGGACTTCAGGATGCATGGCCAGCGCCGAGGCTATTGCCAATCTCTGTTTTTCTCCGCCTGAAAGTGAACCGGTGCCGTGATCTCTGAACTTGCTTAAACCAACGGCCTTCAAAGCATAATCTATGCTCCTTTCGATCTCTTCTTGCTGAAAACATAAGTTTTCCGGTCCAAAGGCAATTTCATCTTCTACCCTTGTTGAAAATATCTGGTCATCAGGACTTTGAAACACCAATCCCACCTTTTGAGTCAACTCACGCATGGGGGATCTTCCGGTATCAATTCCTGCGACAGTCACGCTTCCCTCCATAATGCCTGTTGCCTGCTGCGGAATAAGACCGTTTAATGCCTTAAGAAGCGTTGTCTTTCCGCATCCTGTAGGTCCTGTAATGAGAAGAAATTCGCCTTTTTTTACCCGAAGATTCAGATTTTTAAGAGTCGGCTTATCTCTTCCCTGGTAAGTAAATGTAAGGTTTTTTATTTCTATCATTGTTGGTAGCTGTTCCTGACCCCTGACCCCTGATTTTCTAATGCACCGCCTTTAACCTCATCCCCAGACGAATTCCAAATGGGACAGCCAAAACTGTATACAAAAATCCGCTTATCAGCAGATACATCACTATGTACCAAAACTCGTAATAGAGACGGTAAAGAAACATAATCATGTTGAATGAAACAAAAGATATTACTACATCCGCCAGTCCGCAACAGACCGCGGCAAGTGCGATCTTTTTTCTATCCGGCGCGGCAGGATTGCGCGTTATTCCGCAAAGATAAAATGCTCCTTCAGACATTATGACAGTGACACCCACATTAAGAAGAGACATAGGGGAAAAACCTCCAAAAACTATGTCGGTCATCAATGCCTTTAAGATAATTGCCAATGCAACAACCCCGACACGGGGGATCAGCACTACCAGCGCGGTAAGAAGGATGTAGTGGACTATTTCGTAAAAAAAACCTGTGATCAGAAAACTAAACGGCCCGAGAACCCCATGCGCAAACCGCCATACAATTGTCCCTGGAAGACTTACAGCCGCAAACATGCATGTTCCAAACAGGGCAATGGTGATCAGGTCTTTCGTCTTTATGGTTAGAAATTTCTTTCTTTTCCAATATAGCCAGAAAAGAGTGCAAACACTTCCGACTAACGCAAAAATAGTCGTAAGAACCGGTATAATTCTTCGAGTCAGGACATCTATTGGTATCTCCTTGCCGGAAAGTACGGTATTTGTACCAAAATGGCGCAACTCAAACTGCGCCAGGTATCTGCCGGCAAGCGCCACACCCTCTTCGGCATAGATCGGCAAAACTACTTTCTCGCAGCTTTCCGGCTTTATTTTCACCAGCCGGTATATTCCCTTTATACTCAGGCCTCCGTGTCCGGGGGGCAAAAGCGGCTCAAAGCCTCTCATCTCTTCTTTAGTCTCAGGGTCAAGTATCTTAAGGGTTACCAGTATTGAGGCATCAGATGCATTCCTGTTTTCGATTACCACTGCTGCATATGCAGAAGGCTCGAAGATATTGATATCGTCCTTTTCCTGTAACAGAAATGAAGTCAAAATCGAGTCTTGTGTCTTCAGCAGTACAGAATTCTTTTTCTCTTTTTTTTGCGGTTCTCCCATTTCATCAACAGGTATCATCACTTCTTTTATATCAAAAAATTGTGAAAAACGTTCTTTGTCTACCATTTCAAGCCTGTCCCGTCTGAACTCTTTGCAAATGAGCCCTGATGTGTCCGAAATTTTTGCAACAGACAGAATTTCATATACAGCTTCGGGGATATCTTCAGGCAGCTCTATCTCAAGCGTCCGGTACCACCTGTCAAACTCTGTGGTCAGACTAAAGGTAGTGGTAAGGAGATATGCGTTTTGCAAGTCTTCCACTTGCATATCCTCAGGAATTCCTTGAGGTATTAAAGGTTTTGGTATCCTGATCTCATAATCTACTATAAAATCTTTTTCAGTTCGGCTCTCCACTTGAAACAATGCAGTAACAGAACTCCCTTTTGCTGCGAGCCCTCCACCCTTCTTTCCGTAAGGAATCTCGTTTGCAATCACGATTGATTGATCGCGGCAGGTCTCTATCTCCGGAAAGGCCGGAGAAACAAAAACTAAATTAAAAATAATAAAAAGGATGAATAAAGTCATAATTCAGGGTTTAGAGGTTCCGGGTTCAAAGGTTCTGGGTTCTGGATTTTGGGTTCAGAGGTTCTGGGGTTAAAGAGTTGATTGATTCATAATGTTCACCCAAGCTTCTTTTCAATTCCTGCGCAATTGAGTTTCCGATTTCTTGATTAAATAATACCTGAT
>JAJSZO010000218.1 GCA_030262795.1 Deltaproteobacteria bacterium
CGATTGAGAGGCAGAAAAATTTCTCTGGCACTGCAAGATCCAAGAAGTGCCATGGATCCTGTTTTTATGATGGGAAATCAATTAAAAGAAGTCGTTTCCATTTCTCACACAGGAAAAAGCGGGAAAAAGCAATGCAATGCGGATATTTTACGAAAAATACATACACTTCTTAAAGGTGTAGGAATCGCATCGCCAAAAGAACGGTGTCGGCAATATCCCCACGAATGGAGCCGCGGGATGCTGCAGCGTGCCCAGCTTGTGATGGTTTCTTCCGCATCCCCCGAAGTGTTGATATTAGATGAAATCACATCTGCTCTCGACCCCACCATGTCTCTGCAAATTCTTGATCTGATTGTTCGACTGAAAAAAGAACAGAATACAGGAATTATCCTGATTACTCATGATCTTTCTATTGCCTTAGAGATATGCGATCAAGTGGCGGTGATGCAAAAGGGACGGATTGTGGAAATGGGAGAAGTTCGCCAGATATTTGAACAGCCGGTTCATCCGTATACAAAATTAGTTGTCAGTTGTCAGTTGTCAGTTGTCAGGGAGAAGAAGGCTGCAGTTGACAGTTGACAGAAGGCAGTTGGCGGGGATGCAATACAAAAAAAAATTACTTATATCCTATCACACCGAATTCATTAGGCATAAAATGGAAATTCCTATACTATTAAATTATTTTGGGGAAAATATGGCTTTTCATATGATTAAAATTCCAATATTTATAATTTCAATATTAATGCTACAAGCATGTGCTACATATAAAACTGTTGTACCCAATTCACAGAAGAAACTTGTTCAATATGTGAAATCTATTGATGATGAAAAATGTGTTACAATACCCAGAGTCTATAGTGGTATTTTTTATACTTTTTGTGTGATGTGTGTAAATACTAAACTAACGAGCTCTCATACTGATGTTGTAACTCTCCCATTTGATTTTTTAGCCGATACTATACTGCTTCCTTATACAATAATCAGACAATTTATAGATGGTAATTTAGTTTTAAAAAAAGAAAGAAAGTCCCAGTAAGTTCAAACTGATTTCAAAGTCCTGAAGGGAGAAGAAGGGTGCAGTTGTCAGTTGGCAGAATTAGAGAGTAGTTGTCAGAAAAGAGGGGATGAGGTTTGAATGAGAGTTGAAGATTTATATGTATCTTTTCTCAAAATACAAAATCTTGCAGTAAAATTTCATTCCGGATACAGGTCATTTTTCCGTCGTCTTTCTTTTTATGCTGTACGTAACATTTCTGTTAATATTAATAGAAAAGAGACATTTTGTTTGATTGGTGAAAGCGGTTCGGGAAAGACGACACTTGTGTGGGCAATACTCGGGCTGCATCCGTTTCAGGAAGGCAGGATAGTTTTTGATGGTCAGACCATTAGTCAGAGCAATGATCCGGTTCACCAGAAACTCAAGCGCAGTGCTCAGATCGTTTTTCAGGATCCTGCAGCATCTCTAAGTCCTTTTTTTACACTAAGGCAATCTATTGAGGAACCATTGCGCGCCAGAGGCGTTAGGAAAAAGGATCGGGCAGCGATTGCGGAAAGTCTGGCAACAAAAACAGGGCTTTCATGCGAATTGCTTCAGCGACGTCCTGCAGAGGTTTCAGGTGGTCAGAACCAAAGGGCATGTATTGCCCGCGCCCTTTCAATCAGACCGGATATTTTGTTTCTTGACGAACCATTGACCGCGCTGGATGCTATTGTTCAAAAACAGGTGGCAAAGCTGCTGTGTGAGATGAAAAGAGATTACGATCTTACCTATTTTCTTATCACTCACGATTTAAGCCTTGTGAAAGAAATAGGGACAACTGTGGCTGTGATGTATTCAGGGAGAATTGTTGAAAAAGCGCCAAAAGAGATGTTTTTTTCCAATCCATGTCATCCATACTCACAGGCTCTTTTATCAAGCGTTTTGAAACCGGGTATATGGAAAGGCAAACGAATTGTTCTTAAGGGAGAAGTTCCATCTCCCCTGAATCCTCCGTCCGGCTGTCTGTTTCACCCGCGATGTTTCAGGAAACTGCCTGTGTGCGAAAAGATCGCTCCTG
Organism: Deltaproteobacteria bacterium; assembly: GCA_030262795.1. Taxonomy (GTDB): domain Bacteria; phylum Desulfobacterota; class Desulfobacteria; order Desulfobacterales; family ETH-SRB1; genus B13-G4. Next base: position 2,058 of record JAJSZO010000218.1, read on the forward strand.
AGTCAAAAACTATTGCAACCGGACATGAAGTTTTTTGCCATTTGTTTTAATAATTATGCTGAATCTTATATTAAAGCGTATAGCTGCTGCATTTTTTGTGTTCATTGGTGCCACATTTTTTACCTATGGAATGATGATGTTTGCTCCGGGTGATGCAACCCTGGAAATAGCCATTGCCCGCTATGGAGGCCAGGATCAGGTGGACGGGGCTACTATTGAATGGATCAAAAAAAAAGAAGGATTGGACAAACCCTTTTTACATCAATATTTTCATTGGTTAAAACGTGTTGTGGCCCTTGATTTAGGAATCTCGCTGGTAAAAGAAGAGCCGGTATGGCAACTTATATCCACCCGTTTTGCAAGAACATTTGAGCTTGCGCTATCCGCCATTATCTTTGCGTTATTAATAGCCGTTCCCATAGGTATTCTTGGAGGAGTCAAACAGGGATCATGGATAGATTCCATGGGAGTGACAATTGCCGTGACAGGCGTTTCCATGCCCAATTACTGGCTGGGTCTGATGCTTATAATCCTTTTTTCCGTGAAACTGAAATGGCTTCCTGTATTTGGGTATGGTGACTGGCGTCATATGGTGATGCCTGCCATAACACTTGGTACGGCATTGACAGCCTATACCACTCGAATCCTGCGTTCCGCCATTATTGAGACATTGCAATCCGACTATCTCATAGCGCTTCGTGCCAGAGGCATCAGCAAACGTTTCGTGCTTGGCAAACATATATTGAAAAACGCTCTTATACCGGTTGTAACAGTGGTGGGACTTGAATTCGGAATGATTCTCGAAGGCGCAGTGATTACCGAGACTGTTTTTGCATGGCCAGGCATAGGAGACTTGATGGTGTGTGCGGTGAGCAACAGGGACTATCCACTCATACAGGGCCTTGTGCTTTTTACCGCAATGGTTTTTGTATTGATAAATTTTCTTGTGGATATTGTTTACAGGTATCTGGATCCACGAATTCGATTATCATGAACATGCGCAACGCATTAAAAAATCCTTTACTTATAATCGCAGTAGTAATTTTGTTTGCGGTGATAGTTATAACTCTGTTCGGACCCATGCTTGCCCCCCATGATCCGGTTGAAACGGATTTATCCGTTAGATTCAGTCCCCCGTCTATGAAATATCCTCTGGGGAATGATTCCCTGGGCAGATGTCTTTTTTCACGAATCTTGTGTGGCGCCCGCATGTCTATTGGATTAGGCATTACCGTAGTTCTGTTCTCCAGCCTTTTAGGCGTAACAGCAGGGTTAATATCGGGCTATTGTGGTGGTTTTGTGGACGAACTTATAATGAGAATCGTGGATATCTTTTTTGCTTTTCCTGAAATAGTAGCAGCAATGGCAGTCGCAGGCCTGATGGGGCCGGGAACCCTTAATCTGCTTTTTGCCCTGTCTTTTGTCAGTTGGACACGATACGCCAGACTTGTCAGGGGGATCACTCTTTCCGTCAGGGAACGGGATTATATCAAAGCAGCGCAACTTTCAGGGGTCTCAAGAACAGTGATTATCATTCGCCATATCTTGCCGGCAAACCTTTCGTCTATTATTGTTCTTGCCACAATCGGGTTGGCCAAGGCTATCCTGGCCGTATCTGCTTTGGGATTTTTGGGATTTGGTATACAACCTCCTTATCCCGAATGGGGAACACTTCTTATGGAAGGAAAAGATTATATCCTGAGCGCTCCTCATCTTTCATTATATCCGGGAATTGCCATCATGCTTTCAGTTTTGTCTTTTAATCTCCTGGGCGATGCCCTTTGAGACATAAGGAAATCGTGATTTGGGGTATGTAGGGGGGCATTTGGTTTAAACCTGCATGTTCAGCAGCGCAGTCTTTCTTCTTTTTGTGCATTAGTGAGGGAAAAATGCCAGGTTGTTGAGATTTTCCTTGACTTATAGTTCCTTTTGTGCCTATCTATAAACAATAAACAAGGTGTCATTAAAATTCCGGTTGCGGTAACAACTACTACTGAGGCCACGAAGGCCCCGAGAATTAGGAAAGGATTCCTAAAGATCCTTAAAGGATCAACCGTTCCAGGAAAAAA
>JAJSZO010000219.1 GCA_030262795.1 Deltaproteobacteria bacterium
ACAGTAACATATAAAGTTGTGTTTAACAACCTGTAATTAAGAAGCTTCTTCGCTGCCATACGTAGCGCAAGTATTTCCGCATGAGCCGTGGGATCGTATAGGTTTATTGTACTGTTATGTGCCAGGGAAAGTATTTCGCCTGATTCAGCAACGATAACCGCACCAATTGGAACTTCATCATTCTGTTCGGCTTTTACAGCTTCGTTTATTGCAAGTTTCATTAATTTTGAATAATTATCATGCATCATTAGTGCCTGTTCGAAAAGTATTTTTTTAATGCTTGCAATAGTTTTAGCTTATTTGCCGATGTGAAGATTTGTGAAAAAGCTATTAGCCATTAGCTTTTAGCTGAATGTTATCTGTTTGATTTTTTAAGCTAATGGCTAATAATCCTGTTCATCCTGTCAGACTCTTTTTCAAAAGGCTAAGGAACGTGGACGAAATAACTTCCCCAACTACGCATCACAGCTTCAGGCCGCCTTTGCCTAATCTCAAATCCAGCCTCAAATCCCAAAAATATTGAAATAGCTCGCTATTCCATCAACTTTTGTGATCTGAGATCAAACAAATTCGACCCAAATCTGTGCGCCTACTTGGGGAAGTTAATTCGTCCACGTTCCTAAATCGTTACATTTTCATTAATATACATAATCCGCAAAGTTGTCATTGACATATATAACAGTATATCTTAAAAACCTATCAAATTTCAATTTAATTTAATTTAATTTTTTTGCGCCCGTAGCTCAGCCCGGATAGAGCGCCGGACTACGAATCCGTAGGTCGCAGGTTCGAATCCTGCCGGGCGTACCAGTAATATCAAGGGGTTAACCCACTTTGGGTTGCCCCTTCAGCTCGTTCGTTAAAAGAAACTCCAGTTTTTTATATATGTGTTTTTGGGCTTGCTGTCTGGCTGAAATAACCATTCGTTCAAGTATGGTGACACCGAGTCTCAGTATTTTTCCGTGAACAACCTCTCACAGGCAAGCATGAAACGGTGCCCCTGATTATCTTGGCATCTCGTTGTTTGTCGGCATCGGCACTTTCTCCCTCGTAGGCAACAATGTCTACATAAGCACCAGAAACCCACTGTTCCGGACGTGATGCAAAGAGGAGCGCGCCAAGACCTGTCGGATAAAAAGCGCCGCTCTCATCCTGGGCGGCCAGCTTCAGATTTTGAAGCAATCTGTCATACGTTACTCCAGCCACCTCACGCTGCATGTCATATCTAACTTCATAGTAGACGTTGAACCGCTCCGATTCCAGATTATCCATCTTTGCGGAAAAAACCGGCCGCTCCTCAAAAGGAGCCATCATCCCCCGGTGCTCGAAAGCTCTGGCCTGCTGTTCAAGGGTCATTTCGTGACAGTGATCGGCAATCCGCCAGTATGGTCTTCGCCCTTTGGGTGCGTGAACGCTGTAAAACGCCTTCTTGATTTCCAGTTTTAAGCACAACCGTGGCGTTCCTGATGTGTCGGGCAGCAATACTTGATCAAATAAGAAGGTGACCCATGGGAGGTTCTATATTGTTCTGCGCAACATTGATAATGAATTGCTGAAAACCTTCCATCTGTTCCTCGGAAATCCCGATACGCTCACGGTCATTAGGACGTTCCGGCCCAAAGCGAATACGGGATTCGTGATCCAAAAAAGCCTGACGCAGCGCCTCAATGGACGGTTGACTCATCTTCAGCAATTCCCGATGGACATATAACCTATTGATAATAAAAGAAATTTAAAAACAGCTTTCGTAAACAAAAATCGTTAAAAATTAGATAGTTACATGATTTAACACAAATCACAAGCTCCATTTTAAGCTAACTCTTTGAATTTACAGCAAAAAAGTTTACGAAAGGAGTGTTTCAAAAACATCGTTAAATCAATATGTTATTATGCCATCGGGAATTGCTGACTCATCTTAATCCAGGTGTGGCGAAAACCGATATAATTTGTATCGTTCTGCTTTGTATCGGTCAGCTTCTTGCAATCAGAACTGCATACTGTTGCAAGAAAACGCCGCCGTTCATATTGAGTATCCTTATTCAGCAAAACGCTTTTAATTAAAGAGCTTCCTGTTTTATCAATGTAGTCTTCTCTTGGCTCAGGTAATTCCATGCAGAGGAAATTCTCATTACGGATCACTTCCTGGCTCCACCATTGCTCAACAGTGTCGGAATCCATCACACCATCGTTATTTGGATGCGCGCCAATACAAATACCCGGGAAACTCCTGTCATTTTGAATAATCTCCAGCATTCGCTCATAAGTAATATTTTCTGTCGGCATCGGAAGACATTGGCTGTTTTTCCCGAAACGCCTGTCTGGCGGCAAACTAAGCTGCGTAAGCCTTGAATCAATTGTTTCAAGATTAGAGTCAGGATTAAAGATACAAAGAAAATGTGCGCCTTTTCCAACAGGGCTCGCAACTTCAAAACCAGGGAAAAGGATAATTCTGTAACCATAGTTGCGGGCCAAATCGCTGATCGCTTGTCGCAAATGAGGAATAAAATCTTTTGAAGCAAAGTTATGGTCTGTGATTGCGATGACCTCTAAGCCGAATTCATAGCAACGCTTGATGTATACTTCTGCAACAGCCTGGTTATCAGACTCGTTTCCCCCAATCGGCGAGCCAAGCCAATGAGCGCTATCGGCAGGCGTCTGCATTTGGAGATCACATTTATAGAACCTGGCGCCTTTGTATTTTGGGTCAAGTTGCATCTTTATCCCTTTTGTTTACTCTGTCATAAAAAGCTCATAAGATACTCACTTATAGCCGCTTCATTTCTTGGCTGGACAAACATAAGTTAAAGAGTTAAGTGCGTATTCCGCCCAAGGCACCAATACAATACTTGCCCTAAATTTTGCTATTTATAACATAAAATCAGTTAGCGAAGTCTTTACGAATTGACCCTTTTTGCCAGGCTTCTAAGCGCATATCCGTCACTGCCGCCAGCAAGAAGAACATACTCCTTGAACTTAATAAACTCATCAAAGAAGCAAGTCGGCTTTAAAGGCAGCCAGCCATGATGATGCCCTGAGTCCGATGTTCCGGTCAAAAGAATGCCGAAACAGTCTCCATGAGAGAGATCCTTGTCTTTACCTCCAAGGCGAATCAGCCCTGCTTCGGCTTTATTGATTGATTTAAACTGATGCAACAAAGGCAGAGAACGGACTTTCTCTGTGAACAGGGCGTAGATATCGTATTCAGTGAGGTTTCCATACTCGTTTGGTGAGGAAAATTGTACATTGATACTGAACTTCAGGTCTTTGGGGCCTTGATTCAAAACATTGAGGTCGAGATGCTGAAGGTTGTATGCCTTGCAAAGCAATGTCGTAGTCGGGTCAAAGTGGGCCTCAAAGGAATTACGATAGAGCAGGGCGAATTGGAACCAGGGCCCGGAATCTCTTACGCTCAGTTTTATGGATATGGGGATTTTATTCCCATTGAAAAGAGATTTGAAATCCAAATTTGCTTTAAAGGATTCGATCATCTCATAGGACGGATTACTTCCGGAATCTCCTTCCTGGATGTCAAGGTAGAGGTTCTTGACAACCCTTTCCATATTCACTTTCGGACGATTCCATTCTTGCAGTTCGTCGCACAACCGGAGCAGGCAGGCCAAAGGATGAGAGTCAAAGGTCACCTTGTGGGAAGCCAGATTATGATGGGCCATGGCATGAATGGCGTGGCGATAGCATGTAAGCATCTTGTCGGGGCACTTCTTGTCTTGTTCTGTCCTGGCCTTATGATCAGCATAAAAAACGATCTGTGCAATACGGAGTGCGCTCAACACCCCGTGGTCATTCTCATTCTCCTTGTCTATCCTGGGCACATATCCTGCAAGAGTCGATTCTTTGCAAAGGCTTTTTGCAAGCATTCTCACAAAATCATGCCGAGCTTTTACGCCTTGAGAATCCTGGTCTTGCCCGTTTTTCACGGGAAACTTTGGCAACGGACTCGAAACCGGATCAGGCGGGGCAAAGTAATTCTCCCAAACATGCGGATCAGATGAAATATTATTACCATCGCCTATTTGATAACCTATATCATGAAGCAGACTGACTACAGCCCAGTTCCGCATCCATTCCCTTGTT
>JAJSZO010000220.1 GCA_030262795.1 Deltaproteobacteria bacterium
ATACCTGATTATAACGGATTTTGGGGCGGTAACGCCTTCTTCCTCAAAATTCGTTATAATCAGAAAAAATGTATCTACTGATGATGCGAGCCAGCATGATCATGAGCATGAGCATGTTTGTGCGCATGAGAATGATCATGCCCATGCATCAGGCTTTTTACATCAACTGCCACGTCTTGGAAAGGCTGACGCCGTACCCTGTGGGGCAGTACCAGCTCTGCGGCTGCGTTGATATCATCTCGAATCACTTGTTCGCGGCCGTTGAATGCAGCTATGGTCTTTGCTGCTTTCAGGGTGATAATATCTCCGCGATGGCCGTCTACTCCTACATCGAGACAAAAGGATGCGATTTCAAAAAGCAGGGCGCGGTCTATTGTTACATCAGGATAGAGTTTGATGGCAGATTCGATCTGTTCGACAATCTTTTTGGATTCCGGCTCCCATTTTGCGCAAAGTGCTTCGGGATTTTCATCAAAGAGTGCCCGTCGCTCCATTACTTCAACTCGCTGGTCGCTTTCTCTGATTCCTTCTATGTTTACGCACAGGCCGAATCGGTCGAGCAATTGGGGCCTGAGTTCTCCTTCTTCGGGATTCATTGTGCCGACAAGGGTAAATCTGGCAGGATGGGTAAATGAGACTCCTTCCCGTTCCACGGTGTTGACGCCCATAGCGGCTGAATCAAGGAGGACATCTACTACATGATCGTCAAGTAGATTGACTTCATCTACGTATAGAATTCCACGATGAGCAGCAGCAAGTATGCCGGGTTCAATCCGTTTTTCTCCTTTTTTCAGGGCATATTCCATGTCCATGGTGCCTACTACTCTGTCTTCTGTGGCGCCTACCGGCAGTTCGACTACACGCACTTTGCGTTTTGTGATTTTTGTACATTCCTCTCTTGTGCAGTCAGTGCATACAGCGCTTTCTTCTCCGGGTGTGAGCTGAAAAGGGCATCCTTTTACAACTTCGATCATTGGGAGAATATCTGCCAGTGCGCGCACTGCTGTTGACTTGGCTGTTCCTTTTTCTCCGCGGATTAAGACTCCTGAAAGGGTGGGGTTGATGATGTTGAGTATAAGGCCGAGTTTCATGTTTTCCTGGCCTACAATTGCTGTAAATGGGTAGATATGTCTTGTTTCCACTTTAAATGTTCCTCCTTGTAATATCTATAAGCTCATTTGCTTTTAAATCTTCGATTTTGAAGTAGTCGGCGCAAAGGGCAGATGCGAGTTTTTCTGCAAGACCGAAACGGATAATTCCGAGTTGCTCTGTATCCACAACAATGTATTTGATACGATCTTCAGCGCCCATTTTTTGGGCAAAACTAAAGGCTTCGTCAATGGGTTTGCTTTCTCCAATGGCCTCGTTTGCCTTGCCGTCGGTGATAATGATAAAGATAGGACGCGCGCTTGGATCTTTTAAAAGATGAATCCGGGTCAGGTCAAATCCTTTGATCAGACCGGCTGAAAGGGGTGTGCGGCCGCCTACGGGGAGTTCTCCGAGCAGTTTTGCTGCCAGCTCAATAGAGGTTGTGGGCGGGAGATTGACTGTGGCTTCGCCGCGGCGGAAGGTTACCATGGCAACACGGTCTCTTTTCTGGTAGGCATCAAGAAGGAGTGAAAGGACTGCTCCCTTGGACGCAACCATACGCGCTCTGGCTCCCATGGAACCGCTTGCGTCAACGAGAAAAAGGATAAAATTTCCAACTCGCTTTTCTCTTACTTTTTCCCTGATGTCCTCTTCTTTGATAAAAAGTGTCAGGTTGTCATGATCATCTGCATCTAACCGCCTTTGTAACTGATAAGGAGCTGCGGCTCGAAGGGTAGCATCAAGGGCAATATCTCCCCTTCCTTTTGAGAGTGCGCTTTTGACATATCGTCCCTGTTTTTGAGCAGTTCGTGTGCGGGACCGCCTCCCTGAACCCCTGCGTAATACACGGTCTTTTTCCGGAGCGATCTTCCTGACCTTAAAGGTTTCTCCTATTTCAAATATCTGTTCACGCGTGCTTTTTGTATCTCTTTTCTGCTCAGGTTCTTCTTCTTTCAGTTCGCCGGGATGCGGTTCTTCTATTTCTTTTGCCGATTGATCTTTCTGATCAGGAGCCTGGTCCTCTTTTTCATCCGGTTTTTCATCAGGTTGTTCCTCTTTGTTTTCATCTTCTTCCCGGGAATCGTCTTCCGGCTTTTCAGGTGGAGGGGGCGGCTGAGGCGGCATTGTATCACGACGGCGGTGGGGCAATACCAGGGCCGCTGCCCTGTTTACATCGTCAATATTGACTTCTGTTCTTTCTTTAAAGGCTGTTAGAGCCGCTGCTGTTCGCTCTATTACAATATCTGCCCTGTGGCCTGCCACGTTATTTTCAAGACAAAGTTCCGTAATAAAGGTGCGTATTTTTTCTGTAAGTTTTATTCCGGCAAGGAGTTCTTGTGAGCGGACTATCTGATCGGCCAGGTTTTTTTCCTGCTTTTCAAAACGTTTTCGAAAAGCTTCAGGATTATTATCAAAGTCCTCTCTTCTTTTCATCAATTCAATGCGTCCTTCATGGTCTGTTTCACCTGTTACCTGGACGCACAATCCAAAGCGATCAAGAAACTGGGGCCGAAGGTCCCCTTCTTCCGGGTTCATGGTGCCTACCAGAATAAAGCGGGCAGGGTGCCGAAAGGATATGCCTTCACGCTCAATTATGCTTTCGCCGGAGCCGGATGAGTCTAATATTACATCAACTATGTGATCATCTAAAAGATTAACCTCATCAATATAAAGAAATCCTTTGTTTGCCTCTGCGAGAAGCCCTGGATGAAATCGCCTGAAGCCGCTTTTTACCGCAAATCCAAAATCTATCCCGCCAAGCACCATGTCTTCTGTGGCATTCAAAGGAAGATCCACAACTTTTACTTTTCTAACAGCAAAAACCAAAGGCTCTGTTCCATTATCTCTGCATGTTTCGCATAATCCGGCAGGATGTTCAGGACTACAGGAATACGGACATCCCGCAACGACACTGATCTCGGGCAAGAGCGCTGCAAGACCCCGAACCGCAGTTGACTTGGCTGTCCCCTTTTCACCCCTGATCAATACTCCCCCGATCCCGGGATCAATTGCATTTAATATCAGGGCAAGCTTCATCTGATCCTGGCCTATTATGGCGGAAAAAGGGTAAATGTTTTTAAATTGGTTTTTCATGGTTTTGATTTTTTGGAATCTCCTTTTTTGGGTTCTGGGTTCAAAGGTTCTAGGTTCAAAGGTTCTGGGTTCAGAGGTTCAGGGTTCAAGGTGCAGGGTTTTTTTGATCAAATCACTATAACTGACTGACTTTATAACCATAAAAAGTCCTATCCCAATGATAATAGGGCAACTCATAAGGTCTTTTTATTCCATTTGGAATATTCGCTTTGTAATAAAATGTTTTTGTCTGGGCATGACTGCAAAACATGCTCATCAGTTCAAAATCAAGGGGGGTATTATTGAGGGTAATATTGAGGTGATTAAACAAGGTCGGATGCTTTGTTATGATGTCCCATTGATTCCGGTTGAACATCATGCACATGTAATAAGTCAGTTCCGGAGATTAGAAGTATTGTAATAAAACAACATGAAAGGATTGTTTTTCGAAATAATTGATTAACTGAAAATGATTTCACTATTTGTTTCCTTCTTCTGAAGGGTTTTATTCACAAAAAAAAAGCCACGAAAACAATTTGTCATCTATGATTCTGTTGATTTACTATCTCTTCAAAAAATTGACACAACACATTATATTTATACAACAAATCTGTAACAATATACTGTGTTCCAATTTTTAAAATAAGAATAAATCAACAAAGTCATCTTTTTTGATGACAAAAAGCCTTCGTGGCTTGATTGAATTTGGCTCTATTTTTTTTCGATTCAGAAAATCTTCTGATTCCCTGAATAATGAAAACTTCCTATGGTCGAACTTTTTTCAGGGATGTAGTGGCTTCTGCCACCGTGTTTGCACATCACTACCATGCAAGTCCAAATAAGTTTCTTTGTGCCCGGAGATCTTCTGATCCACCCGTGCCCAAGTGACTATAAATTTTATTTTCAGATAAATAATTTTAT
>JAJSZO010000221.1 GCA_030262795.1 Deltaproteobacteria bacterium
GCCTTTTATAGCATCAATTTCTTTCATTATTATTCACCTTGGCGCCCTTGAGGCGTGCTGAACGGTTATCAAAAATATTGCATCGAAAAATAGTATATGATATCAGAATCATTTTCAATGAAACAATAATTAAATTTAAACTGCATCAAAATATAACAGGAGGCTTTTAATGCGCGCAATTATTACAGGTGTCGGTCATTATGTTCCGGATCGAAAACTTACAAATAAAGATTTAGAACAAATGGTTGATACAAGTGATGAATGGATAACAACACGTACAGGAATAAAGGAAAGAAGAATCCTTGATGATGATGATAAAGGTACTTCTTACATGGCAGCCAAAGCTGCAAAGATAGTTCTTGAGCAAAGAAATATATCAGCAGATGAACTTGATCTGATTATAGTTGCCACAATAACTCCGGATATGCCTTTCCCTGCCACAGCAGCTCTGGTTCAAAAAGAACTTAATACCACAAAAGGATGGGGGTTTGATCTGAACGGTGCGTGTACAGGATTTATTTACGCCCTGGCTACCGCTTCTCAATTTATTGAAACAGGAAAATATAATAAAATCATGATAATCGGTGCTGATAAGATGAGCTCCATAATTGACTATGAGGATCGAAATACATGCCCTATATTCGGAGACGGTGCAGGAGCTGTCCTGTTAGAATCGTCAAATGATAAAGACCTTGGAATTGAGGATTTTATTCTTCATTTAGATGGCTCAGGGTTTAAGTACCTGTGCATGCCGGCTGGAGGAAGTTTACTGCCGGCATCTCATGAAACTGTAAAAGAAAAAAAACACTATCTTTATCAGGAAGGTAAAACAGTATTTAAATATGCAGTTAACGGCATGTCGGATGTCGCAACAAAAATTATGGAAAAAAACGGACTTACCGCCAAAGATATAAAGCTTTTAATTCCCCATCAGGCAAATTTAAGAATAATTGATGCTGTAGCAAATAAGATGAAACTTAATAAAGAGCAGGTGATTATAAACATAAACAAATATGGTAATACAACAGCAGGGACAATACCTATTGCTATGTCAGAAGCTTATGAGAAAAAAATGATGAGCAAGGGAGACTGGGTTATTCTCTCAACATTTGGCGCGGGTTTTACATGGGGAAGCTTGCTGCTCAAATGGGCTATGGATTAGTTTGTTCGGGCACTACCTATCCTTTAGATTAGCAATGCCAATAACCAGTGCTATGTCAAAACGATGGATCAGCAGAGCCGAACAGGCAAGCAGGTGAGAGTTTTCCGGCGTTTGCAGCAGCGAAAAACTGCGTTTGGCATGAAAAAACATGCGGTTGAAATCATTGCCGGCAAACGCTGTGGCCGCTGCATTATAATGGGTTCGGGATTTTTCTTCAATATTCAGCAAAGGTTGCAGGTCGGTTTTGCAACGACGGCAGGTGGGCGTGCCTTTATATCCGGCATTGCAGATGGGGCAACGTTCCATATTATTCTATCCTATATAAAAAAGGATCTCGTCTAGTTCGGTTTTAAACTTTTCGGCATCTTCCATTTGGTTGTTCATCACTGCATCACGAATATCTTCTACAAGATTAATCATTTCATCGCGGTCGTCTTCGGAAGCTTCTGTCAGCTTTTCTTCTGCCCTCCTGACAATGTCGGCATATTCGGATGGAAGTTCGTTTACATCCGCTCCTGTTTGCACCTTTTCTAGAGATGTTTCCGATTCCCTTCCTTCAGTCCAGAGCCCGTTGATGCGATCTTGAGTGTCTGATAATTCTTCGTCGGTAAAACGGGAAATTGCATTTTCGATCACAGCGTTGATCTTATTGCCGGTCTTTTTTTCAACTGCTTTGATTTTTAAGATGCCGTTTAGATCCAGATCAAAATGCAAAATGATCTCGTTGCCTGAAGGGGCATCGCTCAGATTAAACATGTAATTTCCGAGCTGGATATTATCCAGAGCATCTGGCGCTTCTCCTTGATAGATCTTGACATCCACAGCCTTCTGGTTGTCGTACATGGTATAAAAAACTTCACTTTTGCTTGCCGGAAGTTTGGTGTTGCGCCGGATCAGGGGAACAAACTTTGTTGCGCTCGGCTCACCATCTACTTCACCCAAGGCGGAAGTGCCGAAGGTATATGGGGTAATATCTACCAGCACACCGGAATGTTCCAGTCCCATTTCCCTTCCCGCCTGCATGCCGGCGCCGATAGCCACACACATATCCGGGTCGATTTCACTGTGAGGCAGATGTCCGATCTTTTCTTCCAGCATTTGAGATATCCGTGGAATACGGGTTGACCCGCCCACCAGGATTATTTCGTCGATGGCCGAAGGCAGCATGGATGCATCCTTCAATGCCTTATTCACTGATTCCATGGTACGGACAAGATCCTCTTCAATCATTTCTTCGAACTTCTCCCTTGACAGTTCTAACGACAGGTGAAGATTCTTGAATCCTTTTTTATCAATGTGATCTTCTTCAATGGTTGTATATGGTGCTGATGACAATTGAATTTTTGCACCTTCGGCAGCTCGCTTGAGCCTTGCCATAACCGCGGGTTTATCTTTGACCGAATAATTAAACTCGGTTTCCATGTGTTTTAAAAGATGATCGACTATCTTCAGATCAAAATCGTCGCCTCCCAAATGATTATCGCCGGTACTCGACAGTACTTCCACAACACCATCCTCTATCCTTACGATAGAAACATCAAAAGTGCCGCCTCCAAGATCGAAAACCAGAACTCTCCGGGTTTCCGGGTTGGTGCTTTCATAGGACAAAGCCGCCGCTGTGGGCTCGTTAATGATCCGGACTACTTCAAGCCCGGCAATTTCACCGGCCTCACGAGTGGCCTGCCTTTGAGCATCGGTAAAATAGGCCGGCACCGTGATTATTGCCTTTGAAACCGGACGATTGATTTTTTTCTCAGCACGTTCTTTAAGCTCCTTCAGAATAAAAGCCGAAATTTCCTGTGGTGAAAAAGATAACTCGCCCAATTTAAGTTTTTGGTCCGTGCCCATATATCTTTTGACGGAAAGAACGGTTTTTTCCGGGTTTATTAACGCCTGGTTACCGGCTTCGGTACCTACAATGATATTTCCATTTTCTCCAATACTGACACATGAGGGTAAAATACCATTATCGTTATCAGTAATAATCTCCGTTGTGCCGTCAAAAATAAAAGCAACTTCTGAATTTGTAGTACCCAGGTCTATTCCAATAATTGGTTCCATGTTTTGTCTCCGTGCTATGTCCCCCGCTCAAAAACGCAAACTTATTTTTGGGCAAGTCCTATTTGTTCACTATTACTTCAGCAGTACGGATTACCTCATTTTGTCGGACAAATCCGCCCACTTGTTCTTCAATAACTATGCCTGCTTCCTTTTGCGAGTCACTTTCCTGCCCCACGGCCCTCATTCTAACGAGATCAAATGGACGGCCTAAAGCAATCACAGGGGTTATCCCGACATAGCTCAGAGCCCGGTCGAATCGGCGAAGGGCCATTTCATAACCTTCGATTATACCTTCAATTCCCCGCGGCGAACGGACAAACAATCGTTTCGTTGCGGCCGTAACCTTTGCAGCTTTAAGTCCACGAATCAGGCCATCCCTGATATCTATAAACGGCAATACAGCCTTTTTTTCACTGGATAGTCGTATACGTTCTTCAAGAGTTTCGAGTTTTGATGTTCTGTCCTTTAACAGCTTTAGTGTTTCCTTCAAGCTGTCAATAAAGGATTGTTGAATTCTTAGCGTGTTGTTCTGTTCGCGGTTCTGGAATTTTATTTCCTGCCTCAGAGCGGTAAATTCCATCAGTAAGGTATATAGATCGCAAGAATCCATATCAACCTTTTGATTAATGGGCATCTCTTCCGGCATCTCCCTCAGCCATACCTGAAAATCCTCTATGACCTTTTTCTTCCATTTACTTGTCGGAGCTTCAGCAGACTCAGGTGCATAACCCTTGATCTTTGCTGACAAAAAGGCCGAACTCCATTTCATAATGGGCAAAAGAACCTTATCAAAAATATATCGCCTAAAGCGTTTGACAAATTTACTTATATAAAATTTCGGCATTAAAA
>JAJSZO010000222.1 GCA_030262795.1 Deltaproteobacteria bacterium
TTGGGCAACAACTATAATGTATATATTGAAAATGTGGTTCAATAGAAACTGTGATTCCACGGAATATAAACATCCAGAAAACAAGTCAGAACTTCTGGGACGGAGTACTATTGCCCGAACGAAAACTAGAAAATTTTTTCAAGTTCAAGGAAAGCGCAAATTTTAACCGCAGGAATACATTGAGTATTTCGAGGATTAAAATTTAAGCCTGACGCAGAAATTGGAAAAATTGGCAGTTTTCGTTCAGGCACTAACTAAAAACGTATGAAAGGGGGTTAACATGCCCGAAAAGTTTGATCTGGTTAAACAGTATTTATTTGAGATGGAAATACCTATTATCAGCGAGGACCAGGCCGAAGAACTGGTGGTGGTGGATAACGAGGATGACGGCATTAAGAATCTGGTAATAGACTGCGAGGAACCGATTCTGGTTTTGGAGCAGATTATCATGAAGGTGCCCCAAGACCCTGGCAACTTGTTCCAACGGTTGCTGCAGATGAATCGTGATTTGGTTCACGGAGCCTTTATCCTGGACGAAAATGCAGAGTTAGTTATTTTTCGGGACACCCTCCAACTGGAGAATCTGGACCGAAACGAGCTTGAGGCTTCCATCCATGCCCTGAGTCTGGCCCTGGCTGAATACAGCTCGGAACTGCTCAGTTACGCAAAAAAATGATAAGGAATGTGACCTTTCAACTACTTGTGAGTAAAATGAACTAAAGGAGGTTTTTTTATTATGTCTATTTTTAAACGTATTTTCAGGGTGACCCAGTCCGAAACTCACGCTTTAATTGACAAGCTCGAAGATCCTATAAAAATGACTGAACAGGGCATCCGCGATCTTAAGAAGGATTTGCAACAGGCTATGAGCAGTCTGGCTGAGGTCAAAAGCATGGCGATTCGGACCAGAAGAGATGGAGACAACAAAAAGAAACTGGCTGCTGATTACGAGCGCAAGGCCATGATGCTTTTACAGAAAATGCAAGGCGGCGAACTTGATTCGGCAGATGCCGAACGACTGGCTTCCCAAGCCCTGGACCAGAAGGAACAGCTTGCAGCGGAGGCAGTGCAACTATCCCAGGATGCCGAAAGACACGAGCAGATGGCCAACCAACTGCAGGCCAATGTTAATAAAATCAAGTCAACTGTCACCACTTATGAAAACGACCTGCTCACGTTAAAGGCCAGGGCTAGGACCGCAGCGGCCACTAAGAAGATCAATAAGCAGATTGCCAGGGTTGATTCTTCAGGCACGATCGCCATGCTGGAAAAGATGAGGTCAAGGGTTGAGGAAGACGAATCGCTTGCAACAGCCTATGGCGAGATGGCTAGTGCAGACAAAAGTGTGGATGATGAAATTAACAAAGCCCTGTCCGGCGGGTCGGCTCCGAGCACGTCACAATCATTACTGGAATTAAAGCAGAAGATGGGAATCGGTTAGGAACGGAGCGATTATGGGAATAAGAGACTTTTTCAAGAAAAACAAAAAAGAGGAATTCGACCCTTTAAGCGACCTTTCCCTGTCTAAGCTTAAGAAGGGCTACCTGGTCGATTACGATCTGAAAACATGGGAAGTATTGGCTTGCAATTATTACGACTGGAGCGAGGGTGATATTTCTCACGAGTGGCAACTCAGAAGCGGTGACGAGGTTGTTTACCTCAATATGGAGTCGGATGACGAGGAAGAATGGAGCCTGAACCGAAAGATCGCTTTTGGTCGCCTTGATTCGCAAGTAAAGAAAGGAATCATTGAAAACGGGGATCCGCCGGAGAAGATTTTTTTTGAAGGAGTCAATTATTATATGGAAGAAACAGCGGGCGGGCGCTTTTACAAGGACAGTCAAGGTCCCGGCAGGGAAGTACTTCAATGGAGCTACCAAAACGATGAAGAGCGGTCATATCTTGGCATTGAACAGTGGGGCGAAGAAGAATTTGAAGCTACAACAGGCAAGCCAGTGGAAGAATATCAATTCACCAACATCCTGCCGGGAATAGCTGGTAAGTATCAAGTTTAGGAACGTGGACGAAATAACTTCCCCAACTATGCATCATAGCTTCAGGCCACCTTTGCCAAATCTCAAATCCAGGCTCAAATCACAAAAATATCAAAATAGCCCCCTATTCCATCAACTTTTGCGATCTGAGCCTATATTTGAGATTTGGGCAAATTCGACCCAAATCTATGCGCCTACTTGTGGAAGTTAATTCGTCTACGTTCCTTACAAAATTTTTGATTATTGTTTCTTGACTTCAATAAGATATTGTGCCATTTATATAAAAATTTAGTTTTATATTGGTATATTTTAATGTTTTGATTAAAATTTAGTTTGGGAGGTTTGATATGGCAGTTTATATTTACGGACACAAAAATCCTGATAGTGATTCTGTATGTGCCGCTATTGCTCTTGCTGATCTGAAAAGCAAGATAGGCGTTGAGGCTGTAGCCGCTGTACAGGGTGACTTGAACCCTGAATCCAACTTTATTCTGGAAAAATTCGGTGTCAGCGCACCTGAAATCATAAGTAGCGGCGCCGGCAAGCAGGTTATCCTTGTTGATCATTCTGATCTGGCACAAAGTCTGGATGACTTAAAAGATGCTGAAATTCTGGGCATTGTTGACCATCACAAACTCGGTGATGTAACCACTTCAAATCCATTAGAATGCTGGATTTGGCCTGTTGGATGCACATGCACTGTAATAAAAGCAATGTATGACTTTTTCGGAGTTGAAATTCCCAAGAGTATCGCAGGCATTATGCTGTGCGCCATCCTGAGCGATACAGTCATTTTCAAGTCAGCCACCTGCACAGACCAGGACAAGGAAGCTTCCGATGCTCTGGCCAAAATCGCTGGCGAGTCTGATTTAGCCTCATTGGGTATGGAAATGTTCAAAGTAAAGTCCGCTGTTGAAGGCACACCTGCAAGGGAACTTGTATTGCGTGATTACAAAGACTTTGATATGAGCGGCAACAAGGTAGGAATCGGCCAGCTTGAGGTCGTTGACCTGGCCATTCTGGATAGTGTCAAGCCTGCCCTTGCTGAAGATATCAAGGCTCTTAAGACAGAAGGCGGCAGGCACTCTGTATTCCTGCTGTTAACTGACATTATGAAAGAAGGCTCGGAAATGCTTATCGCATCTGACGATGAGTCTGTTGTTCAAAAGGCTTTTGGTATTGCCCCTGAGGGCGGAAAAGTCTGGCTTGATGGAGTTATGAGCCGTAAAAAACAGGTTGTTCCGAATTTTGAAAAAGCCTTTGCCGGATAGTATTTAGGAACGTGGACGAAATAACTTCCACAACTATGCATCACAGCTTCAGGCCGCCTTTGTCCGATCTCAGATCACAAAAATATTGAAATAGCTCGCTATTCCTTCAACTTTTGTGATCTGAGCCTATATTTGAGATTTGGGCAAATTCGACCCAAATCTGTGCGCCTACTTGTGGAAGTTATTTTGTCCACGTTCCTTATTATTTTGCATAAAAAAGCCCGGATATGCATTGCATGCTGGGCTTTTTTATTTTTTAGCGAACTCTTCTCCCTACCTCACATTCCTCATCTTCTCTTGACATAATATGTATATTAGCTTAAAAATCAAAATTCTTTAACCTAAGTTGAGCGATTTTTTGCGAAGAAATGTGCTGAGATCTTGATGCAGCAAGGTTTGCGAAAACCGCAGGCATACCCGTGGATATGTTGAGGATTTTCGCGAATCCTTGATGCGCAAGAGATTAAGTAAAAAATCGTTCAATTTAGGTTTAAACCATGCTTATCCGGTTGACACATACGCGCCTCCCTCCAGCGAAGAACTCCAAGAGGTTGGTGACGTAAGGCTTTTCTTTGATTCTGGGCATCAGCCGTCTCCCTCTGCATCTGTGGGCAACCCAATCTCGCACCACTGTTGGTTTTGTGCAGGATGGAAGACTACCTTTTCGAGCTGTATGTGCCAACCGGATAAGCATGGTTTAAACTACTTAGGTTCAAGATTAAAAACCAACTAAGCCTAACCCCTAACTGAACCCTGAACCCTTTTTCTTTAAATTATGGGCAGAAATCGTCATATTTTATATATT
>JAJSZO010000223.1 GCA_030262795.1 Deltaproteobacteria bacterium
TGCGGCGCAGCAGGGGCTCTTAACGTTATTTTTAAAACAATATTAGATCCGGGCGACGAAATTATTACTCCTTCTCCTTATTTTGTTGAATACAACTTTTATGCTGATAACCATGGCGGAATATTAAAAACAGTGCCGACAAAGCCTGATTTCAGTCTGGATATAACTGCAATTTCATCGGCCATTAATAATAAAACAAAAGCGGTGCTCATAAATTCTCCGAACAATCCAACAGGCCGGATATACAGCGAAGAAAGCCTGATTGAACTCGGGGCTGTATTAAATGACAAGGGAAAAAAATCAGGCAGAACTTTTTATCTTGTTTCCGATGAGCCATACCGCAAAATCGTCTATGATGGGGTCAAGGTTCCAGGTATATTCAACTGCTATAGAGACAGCATAATTGCCACGTCGTATTCCAAGGATATTTCCATACCAGGCGAGCGCATAGGATATATTGCAGTTAATCCAATGGCTGCTTTTAAAGAAAATCTTATGAATGGAATGGCTCTATCTAATAGAATTCTTGGATTTGTTAACGCTCCTGCTCTTATGCAGCGGATAATAGCTTCAATACAGGGAGCAAGCGTTGATATATCTGAATATCAAAGAAAAAGAGATGTTCTATGTAATAACCTTGCGGAATGCGGTTACGAATTTGTCAGGCCATCCGGCGCTTTTTATCTCTTTCCGAAATCTCCTGTTCCTGACGACGTAAAATTTGTGAACATTCTGAAGGATGAATTGATTCTTGTAGTGCCGGGAAGTGGTTTCGGCGGGCCGGGTCACTTTAGAATAGCTTTTTGTGTGGACGATGATACTATTATAAACTCTATTCCAGGGTTTAAGAGGGCAATTGAAAAATGGGCATAGTAAAAGATAATATAAAAAATCTGAAAAACCGTAAAGCAAAAATTCTGGAAATGGGCGGTGAAAAAATGGTTGCAAAACAGCGCGAAAAAGGAAAGCTGACCGCCCGTGAACGATTAAAGCTTTTATTTGATGCAGGGACATTTCGGGAAATCGACATGTTTGTAACACACAGGTGCGTAAATTTCGGCATGGAAAAGACCAAAATTCCATCAGATGGTGTTATAACCGGCCACGGCCTTGTTGAAGGCAGGCATGTATTTGCATTTTCCCAGGATTTTACATCCAGAGCCGGCACCCTCGGCGAAATGCACGCAAAAAAAATCTGCAAGGTAATGGATCTTGCATTAAAGGCCGGAGTGCCTTTTGTCGGCATAAATGATTCCGGTGGCGCAAGAATACAGGAAGGAGTTGATGCGCTTTCCGGTTTTGGGGAGATATTTTTCCGCAACTCTGCATGCTCCGGAGTTATCCCTCAAATTTCAGCCATAATGGGGCCTACCGCAGGTGGAGCAGTCTATTCACCAGCCATGACTGACTGGATATTTATGGTTAAAAAAAGCAGCTATATGTTTATTACCGGGCCCGAGGTTATAAAGACTGTAACAGGAGAACAAATTTCATTCGAAGACCTTGGAGGAGCCATGACACACAATGAAAAAAGCGGTGTGGCTCACTTTGCCTGTGAAAGCGATGAAGACGCCATAAACCGGATAAAAAGGCTTCTATCATATCTGCCTTCAAACAATATGGAAAATCCGCCCGACATTGATTCGGGAGATAATCCAA
Organism: Deltaproteobacteria bacterium; assembly: GCA_030262795.1. GTDB lineage: Bacteria > Desulfobacterota > Desulfobacteria > Desulfobacterales > ETH-SRB1 > B13-G4. The sequence continues at coordinate 1,660 of JAJSZO010000223.1, forward strand.
AGCGCACAGATCCGGAACTGGATACAATTATTCCGGATAACCCAAATCAGTCTTATGATATGAAGGCCGTAATACGTTCAATTGTTGATATGGGAGAATTCTTTGAGCCTCATGAGTTTTTTGCTCCCAATATAATCATATGTTTTGCCAGACTGAATGGAAAAAGTATAGGTATCATAGCAAATCAGCCTATGGCTCTTGCTGGCTGCTTAGATATTAATGCCTCTGACAAAGCAACTCGTTTCATACGATTCTGCGATTCTTTTAATATCCCCATTCTCACAATAGCTGATGTGCCGGGCTATATGCCCGGAAGCCAGCAGGAATGGGGAGGAATTATTCGCCACGGTGCAAAACTTTTATGGTGTTATTCAGAGGCAACCGTGCCGAAAATGCTTCTTATTACCCGAAAGGACTATGGAGGAGCCTATATTGCAATGTCATCTAAACATCTCGGTGCTGATATGGCTTTTGCCTGGCCCGGTGCGCAAATTGCGGTAATGGGAGCAGCGGGAGCTGCTAATATAATATACAGGAAAGAAGTAAAAGGCAGTAATGATCCTACTGCAAAGCGAAAAGAAAAAATCAAAGAATACGAGGAGCTTTTTTCAAATCCTTATTGTGCGGCAAACAGGGGCTATATTGACGCTGTTATTGTTCCGAGCGAAACAAGGCCCCGCCTGATTGATGCCCTGGAAATAATGTGCAGCAAAAAAGAGTTCAGACCCCCTAAAAAACACGGCAACATTCCTGTGTAGAGGGTAACCGAAAACACCATGCAAATACAAAAAAGAGGTGAAGAAATGCAGAACGTAAAATATGAAGTTAAAGATGATAAACTGATTATTGAGATAGATTTAACAAAAGAGTTTGGCCCTTCAAAATCCGGTAAAACGATAACAGTTGCCAGCACACGTGGTAATCAGAAAATTGATGGTACTGATGTTGTAATTAGTTTGAACCTTTACAAATATCCGGAGAAAGTATAAGCGCCATAAGCAATGCTTAGGACTGTGCATGAGCTTCAGGTATGATCAAATTACAGCGATTAAAATGCAGATAGACAACAAAAAGGCAATATTCGGCTGGAGCATGTATGACTGGGCCAATTCAGCCTTTGCCACCACAATTATGGCCGGCTTTTTTCCGATTTTTTTTAAGCAATACTGGAGTGCCGGTGTTGATGCTACTGTGAGTACAGCGAGATTGGGGATGGCAAATTCCATTGCCGGTATCTTTGTGGCTCTATTTGCACCCATACTTGGAGCTATTGCCGATAAGGGAACAGCAAAAAAGAAATTTCTGATGTTTTTTGCCTATATGGGCGTGGTCATGACTGTGTCTTTGTATATGGTTTCAAAGGGCAACTGGACGATAGCCGTTGTGTTGTATGTTTTTGCAACTATCGGATTTTCTGGAGGAAACATTTTCTATGACTCGTTACTAACCGGCATTGCATCAAAAAAAAAAATGGATTTTGTTTCAGCATTGGGATTTTCGCTGGGGTATCTGGGAGGAGGTCTTCTTTTTGCTTTAAATGTATGGATGACTCTCAGACCGGAAACATTTGGATTTGCTGATGCCGGAGAAGCTGTGAAATTTTCGTTCCTCTGCGTGGGCGCCTGGTGGGCGTTTTTCTCTATACCGCTCTTTGTCTTTGTGAGAGAACCCGCAAGCCGGGATGCGGTATCCGGCGTGAGTATGGTGAAAGCAGGTTTTGTCCAGCTAAAAGAGACTTTTCATCAGATTCGTCGTCTGAAACCCATATTCATATTTCTTATGGCTTACTGGCTTTATATGGACGGGGTGGACACAATAGTGCGTATGGCGGTAGATTACGGCATTTCAATCGGCTTTGAATCAAATGAGTTAATAGTTGCATTGCTTATCACACAATTTGTCGGATTCCCTTCTGCCCTGGGATTTGGATATCTTGGCGGGAAGATAGGCGCCAGGCGCTCAATTTTTATAGCAATTGGAGTCTATCTCTTTGTTTCCATATGGGCAGGTTTTATACAAAATAAGATTGAATTCTATATTCTTGCAATTATCATTGGTTTGGTGCAGGGCGGCATACAGGCATTAAGCCGCTCTTATTATGCCAAAATAATTCCTGTGGATAAATCTGCCGAGTACTTCGGCTTTTACAACATGCTTGGAAAATTCGCTACGGTAATCGGCCCTGTTTTCATGGGATTAATCGGCCTGATGGTCAGACATATGGGATTCAGCAGCAATATAGCATCAAGAGCCAGCATTATGTCTGTTTCGCTTTTTTTTATAGCAGGCGGAATTTTGTTCTATTTTGTAGACGAAGAAAGAAATAATGAAGAAATATAGTTATCAGAAATTTGAAAACTCATTATGAGATTAACCC
>JAJSZO010000224.1 GCA_030262795.1 Deltaproteobacteria bacterium
AAGAGACTTCAGAAATGTGGAATTTTCATATCTCTGCCTATTGTCTTATGCCCAATCACTATCATCTCTTAATACAGACACCGGATGCTAATTTATCCCGTGGGATGCGGCATATAAATGGTCTTTATACACAACGGTATAACAGAAAATATGGATGTGACGGTCCTTTATTTAAGGGTAGATACAAGTCTGTTTTGGTGGGAGGAGATGGTTATCTGTTGCAGGCATTGAGGTATATACATAAAAATCCTGTTAAGGCAGGGATTGTAGATGCTCCTGCTAAGTATACCTGGTCAAGTCATAAAGGATATCTTTCCGCTGCGGAAAAATGGAACTGGCTTTATAAAACAACACTGTTATCCATGCTGTCTCCGAAACGGAAAAACTGGTTAAAAATGTATAAAAATTTTATGCGGGATAAATCAGATGTTTTTTATTCAGAAATGATTGAAAAAAAAAGATGGCCGGTATGCTATGGTATATCTGAATTTGTTGACTGGATTAAGGGATCTTATTATGCACGTAAAATTGATGACGATATACCGCAATCAAAAGAACTTGCACCAGATGAAACATTAATTATTAAATGTGTGTGTGAATATTATAAAGTAACCAATGATAGTTTGATGAAATCAAAAAGAGGTGAATTTAACGAGCCAAGAAATATTGCAATATATCTGTTTAGAACTTTGAGACATGATAGTCTGAAAATTATCGGTGAATCATTTAGTATCAGAAAATATTATACCGTCAGTAGCGTGATTTCACGATTGAAGCAGTTATTAAAAAAAGATAAAATAATTAAAAAAAGGATTGAATCTGTTAAGGATTTGATTAACAAGTATCAAGAACAGACTTGACCCTAAACCTAATACACACTCCAAATATGATCTTTGTATGCAGTGCCCGAACGAAAACCAGAAAATTTTTTCAAGTACAAGAAAGGGGCAAATTTTAACCGCAGGAATACACAGTATTTCATCACTCGTCGCCAAAAGCACCACATTCGGTAGCCTTTACTCTTTCCTCCTGTGACATAGCAGATAAACGCTCCACTACCTTCATGTCCAGTCCAAGCCCTTCGGACACCCGGCGCCCGTAATCCGAATCGGCCAAGGTAAAAATCGCTGCCTGGCGGAGCTGGATACGTTTTTTTGCACCACATAGGTGGTCCACAATGTTATTGATCAGGTGATTCCGATCTTCGTCGTTCATCACCCTTCGATACAGTTCCCCAGCCTGAAAGAAATCATCATTCGGATGGGTGTAAGGTTTCCGGGCCGCTTTTCCCGAAACATCAAAGGCCGGTTCACCCATGGTGTGATCAGGTGCCGAGCCGCTGAAGCTATTGGGATAATAGTTCGGGCTGCCTCCACCGTTGGCATCAAAGCGCATAGATCCGTCCCGCTGGTAGTTTTCCGTTGGCGCTGCCTTCGCCCGATTTACCGGCAACAGGTGATAGTTGGATCCCAATCGATGGCGATGGGTGTCGTGGTAACTGAACAAACGTCCCTGAAGCATCTTGTCCGGGGAAGCACTAATACCAGGAACAAAATTGGCCGGAGAAAAAGCCGCTTGTTCGACCTCTGCAAAGTAGTTTTCAGGATTTTTGTTGAGTACAATACGGCCCACTGGAATGAGTGGGAAGTCACTATGAAACCAAACCTTTGTGATGTCAAAGGGATCGAATTGATATTCCTGTGCCTGTTGGGGTGTCATGATCTGAACATAGACTTTCCAGGACGGATAATTGCCTTTCTCAATGGAGTAGAACAGGTCACGCGTGGCATGGTCCGGATCTTCGGCCTTCAACCGCACAGCTTCCTCTCCTGTAAGATTTTTAATACCCTGATCCGTCTCAAGTTGATAATTTATCCAGAAGTGTTCTCCCTTGTCGTTATACCACTTAAAGGTATGGCTGCTGTAACCATTCATGTGACGGTAGGTCTTTGGAGTGCCGCGATCTGAAAAGAGAATGGTGACCTGGTGGATGGATTCCGGTGTCAGAGAGAGAAAATCCCAAAACATGTCAGGATCTTTCAGGTTGGTGGCTGGATTTCGCTTTTGCGTGTGTATAAAGTCAGAGAACTTCAGCGGGTCCCGAATAAAGAAAACAGGTGTGTTGTTCCCTACCATGTCGTAATTTCCCTCCTCAGTGTAAAACTTTATGGCAAATCCCCGTGGATCGCGTTCGGCATCTGCCGATCCCTTTTCGCCGCCAACAGTGGAAAAGCGAATGAAAAGTTCTGTCCGTTTTCCTGCCTCGGAGAGAAATTTGGCCTTGGTGTACCTGGTGACATCATGGGTCACTTCAAAGTAGCCATAGGCGCCTGCTCCCTTGGCATGAACAACGCGCTCGGGAATACGCTCTCGGTCGAAATGGGCCAACTTTTCAAGCAAATGAACATCCTGCATCAGGACAGGACCTGGATCGCCTGCATTTATACTATTCTGGTCGTCATCAACGGGTACGCCAAAATTGTTGGTTAAGGTGTTTTTTCTCTTCGCCATCCTCGTCCTCCTTTTTTTGAGTAAAACAGACAAATCTGTTGATAAATTGTTACAATCTATTGTCGCGCGCTATCCCCGTAATTCACTCATAATTTTCAGGTTTCTTTTCTTCGGCCTAATATCTGAGTTAAGCGGCAAGGGGAGTGACAAAACACTCCACTTAAATATGTTCAGGCTTTTTCATATTTTTTATTTGGTCAATATAGCGGTTAATGTTTTTTATTCCTTCTTCAATTAATGGACAATTTTGAGTAAAGAATTCGTCCTCTGTTTGGGAATTTGATGGTTGATCTTTTTTCCAGGTTTCAAGTAATTTATTACCATCATAGTCAACATAACTAACACGAACAGCAAATTCATCTTCTAATAGTAAAAGACTTTCTCCTGGTAAAAGTGCCGTATGTTCCACAGCAATTAAATGTTCACAAAAATCCGAACATGTTTTAAATCCAAGTTGTAAAAAATTATCACGATACTCGTTGAAATCAACAAACGAATAAAAGGCTCCCCGGGGTGCTGTCGCTTTTACGCCTGGAATCTCCGACAATAAATCGGCCGTTTTCTGTCCTACTAAACTATGTATGTTGGCACAATCGTCCATATAAGACTCAATATCCTCATCCATTGAATAAGCGACTAAACCGGCATATTGAATGGGTGCTGCAACACATGAATACGTTGAACCGGCGATTTTAAGTATATCATCGACAAGGTTTTCAGATTTTTGGGGAAAGACACCGACACCTAAACGATATCCACCGCATGAGCGATCTTTAGATAAACCACCGGTGACAATTGTCTTTTCCGGATATATCGTTGCCATACTGCGGTATTCATCAAAATTAAAGCTTGTTCGCGCATATATTTCGTCAGAAATAACGATAACATTGTATTTTTTACAAACCTCTGCAAGGGCCTTTAGTTCGTCCTCGAAATAGACTGCACCTGTTGGATTGTTCGGATTATTCAGAATAAGGATGCGTTGATTGGTATGTGTATGCTCAATGCCATGTTTCAGATTAGAGGGTGTTAATTTATAGTTATCTTCCGGAGAGAGCTTGAGAGAAATAACCTCTTTTTTAAGTATTTTTGCTTGAGGAAGATAACTCACCCACGATGGGCTTGGGATTATGATTGAGCCCTGAAGAACGGCCAAAAGCATACTGAGCATTTCCTTACTGCCGGGACTAATAACAATTTGCCGGGCTGTACAATCCAAACCGAATTTCTTTTTATAATACAGAGCAATAACCTCCCGTAATTCGGGAAGACCTGCTGTTGGCAGGTAGTCATGTTTGTTTGCATGATCCTGTAATGCCTGAATAATTTTGGGCGGCGGGGAAAAGGGGGATTGTCCAAAAGCAAAATGATGATAGGGTCGGTGGCAGCCGTTTGCAGCACAATGTTTGCGATACTGGTTTATTTGATCATTGATCCTCAGATTCGCAGGTATAACAATTGAATTTAAATGTTCTTCTAATAATATACTCATTTTCTTATTCCT
>JAJSZO010000225.1 GCA_030262795.1 Deltaproteobacteria bacterium
TTAAAAACGACGAGGTGAAAATAAAAATGCCGGATCCCATTGATCTCAAGATAGATTATAATCTTGAACTGGAAAATGGCCTTAAGCAGGTTTGCAGTGTAAATACAGGAGTTCCGCATGTAGTTGTCACGGTTGGTGATATTGATGATGTGGAGGTAGTAAAGACAGGAAGGGAGATAAGGTTTCATGACAGTTATGCACCTGCCGGGACAAATGTAAATTTTATATGCGCTGGCGAAGACAATGCCATATCAATCCGAACATATGAGCGAGGGGTAGAGGATGAAACCCTGGCCTGCGGGACAGGTTCAGTTGCAGCCGCTATTATAATGCATTATAAATCAAAAGGAAAATCTTCTGTAAAGGTTATCACAAGAGGCGGGGGATGCCTTTATATCTATTTAGAAGAAAATGATGGAAGATTTTACAATGTTTTTCTTGAAGGTGATGCCCGTGTTATTTATAAGGGCTATCTATGGAAAGATGCATTGAAGATTTAAAAAAAGGAATAAAAAATATATGATCAGAATTGAAAAGGCAGACAGATTAAAAAGTTTACCGCCCTATCTTTTTAAGGAGATAGACAGGCAAAAGGAAGAAGTCGTAAAAAAAGGCGTAGATATTATTGATCTTGGTGTCGGCGATCCGGATATGCCGACACCTCCGCATATAATTGAAGCATTGAATAGGGCCGCTCTGGATCCTGGAAATCACAAATATCCGTCATACACAGGCATGGGTGAGTTTAACGAGGCTGTCGCCCGTTGGTATAAGGGAAGGTTTAACGTGGATCTTGACCCCGGCAAGGAAGTTGTAACACTGATTGGATCCAAGGAGGGAATTGCTCATATCCCCCTTGCATTTATCAATAATAATGATTTTGCTCTTGTATCAAGCCCTGGATATCCGGTTTATGATATAGGAGTTAAATTCGCCGGTGGTCAGACATATTTTATGGATTTGTTAAAGGAAAATAATTTTCTTCCCGATTTTGATACCATCCCGGAAGATATTGCCGGTAAGGCAAAGATAATGTTTATTAATTATCCCAATAACCCTACATCAGCGGTAGCAGACGGTGATTTTTTTAAAAAGGTTGTTTCATTTGCAGAATTGCACAATATTATTGTCTGTCATGATGCTGCATATACCGAAATGGCTTTTGATGGCTATAAACCAACAAGTTTTCTTGCAACAAAGGGCGCAAAAAAAGTGGGAATAGAGTTCCATTCTCTATCAAAGACATACAACATGACGGGATGGCGTATTGGTTTTGCAGTCGGCAGGGCAGAGGTGATTCAGGCTCTTGGTCAGGTTAAAAGCAATATTGATTCAGGTGCATTTCAGGCGGTACAGCTTGCCGGCATAGCTGCGCTGGAGGGAGATCAGGCCTGTGTAGAAAACATGAACAGAGAGTATACAGAACGTCGTGATTTACTTGTTGATGGACTGACCGGCCTTGGACTTTCAGCAGAAAAGCCGCGAGCGACATTTTATGTATGGATAGAAGTTCCAAAAGGATATACTTCAACGGAATTTGCAAGTCATCTTCTTTTGAAGGGCGGTATAGTTGTAACACCCGGCAATGGGTTTGGATCTGCGGGTGAGGGATATGTGAGGATGGCGCTGACAGTCGGTAAAGAAAGGATAAAGGAAGTTATTGAGAGGATACGAGCCATTGGATTTTAAGGGCTCACTCAAAATGGGAAAACACACAGCTTATATTTCTGTTGGTTCGAACATCGGAGACAAACTGTTAAACTGTCAGAAAGGTATTTCTGCGCTTACAGAGTCTGACAAATCTATCATTATCGGGCAATCGAATTTTTACAAGACCGAACCCGTTGATTACACTGATCAGGACTGGTTTGTTAATTCTGTGGTAAAAATTGAGACTACTCTTGATCCATTTCAGCTTTTATACGCACTGAAAACAATCGAAAAAAATGCAGGACGCGCTGAAGACCGAATCAGGTATGGCCCCAGAATTTTAGATCTTGATATAATATTTTATGATGATATTATAATAAATTCATCTAACCTTATTATTCCTCATTATAGAATGCATAAAAGGCGCTTTATCTTAAAGCCGGTTTGTGATATAAATTCAAAATTAGTTCATCCTGTTTTAAAAATGGATATGCAATATTTCTTAAATAACTTAGATGATAAAGAGCAAGGGGTAGTTCAATATTGTTTCGATTATTAATATTTGCAGGAATAGTATATTTTTGCTACAGATTGCTGAAATCCTGGAAGCTGAAAAATATACAGGGAAAGGCAGGTTTTGGCAAAACCGGTAATGTGGTTGATGATGTAATGATCAAAGACCCCTTTTGTGAGGCATATTTTCCGAGAAAAAATGGAGTTCATCTTCTCGTTGATGGAAAAGATTTATATTTTTGCAGCACAGAGTGCAGGGACAAGTTTGTTGCTTTACATCAGAAGAAAAATTAGGAACGTGGACGAAATAACTTCCCCAAGTAGGCGCACAGATTTGGGTCGAATTTGTTTTATCTCAAATCACAAAAGTTGATGGAATAGCGAGCTATTTCAATATTTTTGGGATTTGAGATTAGGCAAAGGCGGCCTGAAGCTGTGATGCATAATTGTGGAAGTTATTTCGTCCACGTTCCTTAATTACTTTTTTCAGAACGGTTTGAAATGGTCATTGAAACTGGAGATTTAAATAAATGAAATTTTTTATCGATACTGCAAATATAGAAGAAATAAAGGAAGCCAACAGCATGGGAATGGCTGATGGGGTGACGACCAATCCGACTCTCATTGCAAGAGAGAAAGGTAATTTTGAAGATATCATAAAAGAGATTTGCAAAATAGTTAACGGCCCCATAAGTGCGGAAGTTATCAGCCTGGATACTGAAGGTATGCTTAAGGAAGCCCGCAGCCTGGCAAGTATACACGATAATATTGTTGTCAAGATTCCAATGACAATTGATGGCATAAAGGCAACTCGTCAACTTTCAGAAGAGGGTATAAAAACAAACGTTACACTTATCTTTTCGCCGCTTCAGGCGCTTATGGCGGCAAAGGCAGGGGCAAACTATGTGAGCCCTTTTATAGGAAGGCTTGATGATATTTCCAATGAAGGAATGTTGCTGGTTGAACAGATTATTGAGATATTCAATAATTATGCCTTTGAGACAGAAGTGATTGTAGCAAGTGTGCGCAATCCAGTGCATGTACTTGATGCTGCCCTTATTGGTGCGGACATTGCTACTATTCCGTTTAAGGTGCTTAGCAAGTTCGCAGCACATCCTCTTACCGACAAGGGTATTAAAGCTTTTCTTGATGACTGGAACAATGCCAAAAAATAAAATATTAAACAGATAAACCAATGTTTTCAGATTTTGATAAAAAACATTTATTAAGTCATCCCAACAACTTGACTCTATATCGTATTGCAGCTATTCCGATAATTGTCATTCTTCTTTTATTCCCGAACAGGTTTTGTACTTTTATTGCTGCTTTGCTTTTCAGCGCGGCAGCTATAACTGATTATCTTGATGGGTTTTTTGCAAGAAAGAAAGGGCTTGTGTCTAATTTGGGAAAGATTATGGACCCCCTTGCAGACAAACTTCTTGTTTCCTCCACTTTCATTATGCTTTCATCTCACGGGTGGATACCTGCCTGGATGGTTTGCATCATTATAGGGCGCGAGTTTGCAGTAACAGGTCTTCGGAATGTTATTGGTGAAAGAAAACAGGATGTCTCTGCATCCAGCCTTGGCAAGTACAAAATCGGCTTTCAGATAGCCGCAATAATCCCCCTTTTATTGCACTATCCTTATTTTGGGATATTTTTTCATCAAATAGGAATGTTTTTTTTGTGGCCGGCCATGGTATTGACTGTTTGGTCAGGGGTTGATTATTTCGTAAGATTCAGGAATCTTCTAAAGAATTAACATA
>JAJSZO010000226.1 GCA_030262795.1 Deltaproteobacteria bacterium
TGCCGAAGGCCAGGCCATGCGCCGTATTCCTATGTATATGAAAGACTGGATCACAAAATTGGATGGATTTTTAAGTCTGAATGATCGCAATATTCTGGAACATGCAGGGAAAATTTCTCATCAGATGGCTAAAAAATTGGCTGAATCAGAGTATGACCGCTTTCACCGGAACCGCTTGCAGTTTGAAGCCAGTCAGGCAGAGGAGAAAGACTTTGAGCTGCTGACAAAACAGATTGAGGATAATGGAAGAATGATAAAAACAAGGGTGATAAGTGATTAAACTATTGGAGATCTCAAATGGTAACAAACAATGAAAACAACTTTACACTTTTGAGCGACGAGCCCATTCTCGAAAGCGAGCGAACTGACCGTCTTGAATTCAAGCATACTGCCGGAGTTCTTGCCCGTGCCGCGCTTTATACCGATAGCCCCATCACTATCGGAGTCTTCGGTAACTGGGGATCGGGTAAGACCTCTCTCATGCGTTTGATGCGGAAAATTGTCGACTGCGAAGGCCAGGGTGATAATGCCGCTGTTGCCGTTTGGTTCAACGCTTGGCAATACGAACACGAGGAACACCTGATAGTTCCACTCATCGCGACTATTGCTCGTGACATAAAGAAAAAGCAGGAACAATGGGAGAAGAAGCTTTCTCTTAACGACGAAGTTAGCGATGATGCCCGTAAGGCGCTCAATATCATGAAGGTCGGTGGCAAAAAGGTTCACGACGCGCTTCGCTCGGTTCTTTATGGCGTTTCAATGAAGGGCAAGCTGGGAGTGCCCCTTCTGGGAGAACTGGAGATCAGTGCTTCTATGAAAAACATGATCGAACGCTACGAGGCCGTGACCCAGGACACACTGATTGCCCGCAGCCTTTATTTCGACGCATTTGACCAATTGCGTGATCTGTCCCATGACAAAAACATCAAGAAGCCACAGATTGTCGTTTTCATCAATGACCTTGACCGCTGTTTTCCCGAACAGGCAGTGCGCCTGCTTGAAAGCGTAAAACTCGTCCTTCATCAACCCAGATTCTCTTTTGTACTGGGCATCTATCCCCAAATAGTAGAGGAATTCATTCGAAACAAGTATGCTGCGCAATACCCAATGGCGGCTGCCACGGCAGCTTCCCGTGATGATGACGAATTGCGATATCGCATGAACAACTACCTTGATTACTTCAATGACTACCTTGGCAAGATCGTACAGGTTCGCCACTACGTGCCTGAACGCCGCCCCGATCAAATGCAGGGCTATATATACGCCGATTGCTGGACGAAGCCGGGGTAACCGACAAGTTCCTCGTGGAGGGGATTTCTGAAAAAGATCTGCTTGAATTGATTGCTGAAGTGGGTAAGCGCAGTCCCCGCGAAATAGTCCAGAAGATCAACGGGCTTATCGTTAAATGGAGAATCGCTAAAAGTGAAAAGAGCGATGCAGAACCATACGATCTACTGGCCGGGTTGATTAATGAAACGATCTCGGACAGAGTGACTAAAGGCAGACATGAATATGAGCGATTCCTTCATCGTCTCAAGTGGACAACCGGTGGAGATGACTCACCGACATATGGCCAAAACCTGGCTAAGGCCTTGGAGAAGACCCAAAACGCCACCTATCATGGAGCAATAATCAGCAGTCTGAAAAAGGATATAAATGCCGAAAATTCCCCCACCATGACAAGCTTAATCGAGATTCTGGAAAAAGACGAACATCTTTGCAACGTGTTGAAGTCACGCCCGGGCTGTAAGTGGCTTTCAGATAAGAAGTATTGCGAAGAGATGCGCGAAACTTATGAAGATAAGCCATCCAGTGAAGAGGCACGAGAAACTATTAGAGAGACAAAGAAAGAGCCGTTGTTGCATCAAAAACCCGATACGCAACTACCCGGGGATTTCGAACATATCATCCGAGGGTTGCGGATGGTGGCAATCCCTGCAGGCGAGTTCAACATGGGAAGTGAGGACGGGAGAGACGATGAGCAAGCCGATTCACCGGGTGAAGCTGGACGGCTTTGAGATTTCTGCAACACCTGTGACCCAGGCGCAATACAAAGCAGTCATGGGGGCGAAGCCGTCCTATTTCAAAGAAAAGGGGCATAAGGATGCAGCGGAATTGCCGGTGGAAAATGTGAGCTGGAATGATGCTATGGTGTTTTGCGAACAGCTTACGAAGCTGGCAAAAGGAAAGTACCGGTTTACATTGCCAACCGAGGCGCGATGGGAATACGCCTGTCGTGCCGGCACAACAACACCATTTAACACTGGCGAAAACCTGACTACCGAGCAGGCAAATTATGATGGTAATTATCCTTATCTTAATAATCCCAAAGGTAAATATCTCGAAAAAATAACGCCGGTTGGCAGTTATCCGCCCAATGGATGGGGGCTTTACGATATGCATGGTAATGTATGGGAATGGTGTATGGATTGGTATGGCAAAAAATATTACGATGAATGTAAAAACAAAGGCATTGTGGAAAATCCTGCGGGACCTGAAACAGGTTCGCGCCTTGTGTTGCGCGGCGGTAGCTGGGGCAACTATGGGCTGCGTTGTCATTCTGCTAATCGCAGCAACTTCAGCCCGGATGACCGCAACGGCGACATTGGCTTCCGCCTTGTGTTCGTCCCGTAGTCAGTTGGCAGCTCGTTCCGGCTTTACCTATGAGTAAAACGAGTTGTTTGAACGGAATGAGCGGGCGCAAGAGACGCAGCGCCAAGCGAATGGAGAGAAAACAACGAGTGAGTGGGATTGAAAAAGAACAAGGAATGTATGATGAATAGAATTTTATTTCGTATTTTTGTAAGCTCGACTTATATTGATCTAATCAATTATCGCAAGGCATCTGAAAATGCCATTAATGACAAAGGGCAGAAATATGAGGGCATGGAATATATGGGGGCAAGAGATGAGGAACCTACAAAAGCCTGCTTGAATTTAGTCAAAAAGTGTAATCTTTTTATCGGCATTTATGCTTGGCGTTACGGTTATATTCCGGATGATTCAGATGTTTCTATTACCGAGCAGGAATATCAATATGCAAAAAATATAGGCATTCCTTGTCTATGTTATTTTGTTGACGAAAATTTTCCCTGGTTACCTAAATTTATTGAGAAAGGTTCTGCTGGAGATAAATTAAAGTGGTTTAAAAACAACATTTCCAAAGAACATGTACGGGAAAATTTTCGAGAACCGCACCATTTGAAATACAATATCATCAGAGACCTTGGCAACTGGCTATCAGAGAACCGGCCCGAATTAATGCGGGATGCACTGAAACCGGGCCAGGAGCCTGTTAAAATTTACTATGGAGCGATCGCTGAGAAATATGCAACCCTGAGCATGATCAGTTTTAAGCGTAGTTTCGCGATGGACAGTATCTACATTCCATTAACCGTGCATATTGACCAGGAATCCCGATTTACCTGTGAGCAGGGCGAACTCAGTGAAAAGTTAATACCGCGATCACTCAAGGCAGAAGACCTGGTCAATCTGCCCTGCAAAGTAGCCGTCGTATTGGGCGAACCGGGCATGGGTAAAACGACCATGCTTCATTATCTGGCGCTCAGGGAAGGTAAAAATACCAATAATCTTTTTCCCATTTTTGTGAAACTGGCTGATTTTTGTAAAACTCGGGAATCTTTGGAATCCTTTTTACTATCGGCAGTAAAAAACTATGTTACCGGCGCGGCCATGCAAGAGGCTGCCCGGAATCTAATACAAGAACAACAGGCGCTGATATTACTGGATGGTCTGGATGAAGTGAGCCGGGAGGAATATAATTGGGTGACTGAGAGGATTCGGAATTTTATTGCCGGTCATAAAAATTGCCGGGTAATTATCACATCCCGCAAGGCCGGGTTTCAAAGCCACGAGGTTCCCTATCGAATTTTTGAAATAGATAAA
>JAJSZO010000227.1 GCA_030262795.1 Deltaproteobacteria bacterium
ATAAATTCGACATATTATAGAGATGGTACGTTTATTGCTGCATTAAATCTTCGTTTCGCTTTTATATGCTTAACTATTTGATATTAAAAAGTTAAAAGGGTTTCCGTTCAGACACTAATTAAGAATAACTCAATACCCGAAACGTGTCAAGAAGCACGTGGTGGATCATGAAAACGCGAAGTTATTTTTGATCGAACCCCAAGAACAAATTAAAAGATGAACGTCCAACATTGAATGTCCAACATCGAACGTCGAATAATGATGTCGCTTCGCTATTTAAATTATTTAAAAATCAAAGAACAAAAAAAACTGGCGGCTTTGTGTGAGGTTGCAACCTTGACAGTTTACTATCTTGATGATAAAGGCTTGGTTCTAATTTTGGCCGGAAATACCAACTTAAGGCAATACCACACAGGAAAATTATGCAACTTTCAACTCAACAAAAGGACGCTGTAGAATATATTGGATCTCCTGCTCTGGTTGTAGCCGGTGCTGGTTCAGGAAAAACACGTACGTTGACTGCTAAAATTGCTCATCTTATATCAAGCGGCTACGAACCTGAACGTATTCTTGCGATTACATTTACCAATAAGGCTGCCGGTGAGATGAAGAGCCGTCTTGTTCGTATGACAAAAATTCCGTCAAAAGGTTTCCCATGGGTTCGAACATTTCATTCCGCATGTTTTAAAATCTTAAAAAAACATTGTGCTCTGCTTGGGTATAATATTCCTCTCCAGATTTACGCAGGATACCAGCAGCAAAAGATAGTCAAGGATATTGTTGTAGGAAAAATGAATTTTGACAAAAAGTATGTCCAACCTGTTCTATCTCAGCTTTCCAGGGCAAAAAACTCGGGCAATCCTTTTGATTATCTTGACGGCAAACTTTATTCTTTCCGTATCAAATTGCTTGATGTTTTCAATCTTTACGAAAAGGAACTGAAATCAAATAATGCCGTTGATTTTGACAATATTTTGCTTTTAACACGCAACCTCCTTAGGGATCACAAAGAGGTACGCAAGCAGTACCAAAAGCTTTTCCAGTTTATTCTTGTGGATGAATATCAAGACACCAATAATCTTCAGGAGGATCTCACAGGGCTGCTGCTTCGAAATGGCAACCTCTTTTGCGTAGGAGATGACTGGCAGGCTATTTATTCATTCCGAGGGAGCAATATGGATCACTTCCTGTCGTTTCCTGAAAAGTACAAAAAGGCCATGGTTTTCAAGCTGGAACAGAACTATCGTTCTGCGGATGAAATTGTTCAGACGGCAAATAATCTGATCGGATATAATGACCACAAGATGGAAAAAAAGTGCTTTTCCGACAAGCACGGTGGACTGGTTGAGCTTTATGATTTTTTTAATGAAAAAGAAGAGGCTGATTGGGTTGCCGGAAAGATCAAAGTGCTTTGTGAAATGGGTCTTGCTGATAGCAAAATTGCTGTTTTATACCGGACTAAATTTTGTTCCTTTTCCCTTGAGAAGGCATTCAGATCTTTTGGAATTCCGTATCAAATGTTAGGTGGAAAGGGATTTTTTGAACGTAAGGAGATTATGGATATAAACTGCTATCTTGCTGCAGCGGTTTTTGAAAAAGATGATGCATCCTTTGAGCGGATTGTAAATATTCCCAAACGTGGGATCGGCCCTGCGGCTATCAATAAGATTGCTCAGATAAAAACAGAAGAAATGAGCCTTCAGGATGCAGCGCGCAATGCCCTTAGTGAAATGCTTCTTGCTCCAAAAATATATAATTCTCTCAATGATGTAATCCAGTTGCTTGATGATATTAAGGATATGAAACCTGATGCTGCAATCCATGAGATATTGTCAAGTGTTGACTATATGGATTATATTAAGCATTATTCCAAAGCCAATTCCATGGATTATACCTCAAGAGAGGAGAATATTGAGCAGCTTATTTATTCAGGTTCCCAGAAAAATACAATTGTAGAATATCTTGAAGAAGCCGCTCTAATTAAGGAGGACAAGGAAGATGAAGAAGAAGATAAAAAAAGCGGAGTAATTCTGTCAACTATACATGCTTCCAAGGGATTGGAATACAGGGTGGTCTTTGTAGTTGCATGTGAAGAACAGCTTTTTCCTCACTGGAAAGCCATGGATTCAGAAATGGGTCTTCACGAGGAACGCAGACTTATGTATGTGGCAATGACAAGAGCAGAACACTATTTGTTTTTAAGTCATGCCGGCTACAGAAAGGGACAATCAAACTTCCGAAGCAGATTTCTTGATGAGATTGAAGAGTCGATGGAGTAGTCTGGCTTGACATTTTATACTAATCTGTATAATACTAATCTGTATAATACAGATTAGTAAAATGCTCAAAAAAGGAAGCTTATGAATCCTTTTAAATACGGTACCATAGTTTCAGGCAAGGATTTTTGTGGAAGGAAAACTTTGCTTAAGCAAATTATAGGATATATCGAATCATCGCAACACATTGTGATTCTGGGTGAAAGGCGGGTTGGAAAATCATCTGTAGTCTATGAGGCTGTTCTAAAATGTAATGGGGAGCGGCTCTTATATGTGGACTTGCTGGGTATCAAATCTATCGACGCTCTGTGCAGAAGGATTCTCCGTGCAATTGTTGTTTTGGAGCAAAAAACAGGTTGGTTCGACAAAATAATCAAAACCCTCTCATATCTGAGGCCCACAATTTCAGTGGATCCCATAACATCCATGCCAACCGTTTCTTTTGACGCCTCAGTCGAGATGAAGGCCAATTCAATCCCTGAGGTTTTGACTTTGATTGAATCTCTTGGCAAAAAGAGACCGGTGGCCGTGGTCTTTGATGAATTTCAGGACATTTTGAACCTTGAAGATTCTCACGAAGCTCTTGCCATTCTGAGGAGTAAAATACAGTTTCAAGGCAATATCCCCTACATATTTGTTGGGAGCATACGGCATAAAATGGATGAGATATTTACACATCACGATTCACCCTTCTTCAAGTCTGCTATCCCCCTGACGGTTGCTCCCTTGTCCTATGAAGAATTTTCAAAATTCCTGAAAAAGAAATTCACTATGGGTCAGCGTAAGATTGACGACGAGGTTCTGGAAAAGGTGTTTAAAATTGCCAATAACATTCCCGGAGATATACAACAGCTCTGTGAGGCCATATGGGAAGTAACTACAGAAAAAAAGATAAGCCCTGACAAACTGAAAAACGCCATTGAATTGATCTTTGCCAGGGAACAAAAATCCTACGAAAACTATATCAGCCTCTTGACAAACATTCAACTCAAGTGCCTCATGGCAATAGCAAAGGAAGGCGGAAATAGTGTCTTTTCTATTTCATTCATGAAATCCGCAGGATTTAATAATCCCTCATCTGTCCGGAGAGCAATTACACGACTAACCAAGCTCAATATTCTGTTTGAAAGTGGCGGTGAATACAAGTTTATCAATCCTTTTTTCAGGGCATGGCTTCCTTATAAAGGATAAGGGCTCAGAAAAAAATAACTTGGCAAATTTGAACGCCAAAATGACCAACTTATTTTGGGGCGAACCCTAATTTGGGTAGTCCCTACAAAACAGCGCAGGTCAATAATTTCAATAAGTTACATATCATAGCTTCTGGCAGCACGTGGCGAAAAATCAGGTGTTTACAAAGCAACACAGGGCGGTATTTCCAAACCTGCATTGCTTTGTAGGGACTACCAGGAAGCGAGTCTGAAAAAGATTGACAGAACAATCTCAACGTATTATTTTTAATTTAATTCATTACACATTGGCCATACCCTTCAGCAAAGCCATTAAAAATTAAAGGGAATTCGTGAAATGCCCGTTGCAATTGATACTCTAAACATATATAGCCGCCTTAAATCTACTGGTCTTTCAGAAGAATCCGCAAAGGAGATCGCCGAGGTTTTCC
>JAJSZO010000228.1 GCA_030262795.1 Deltaproteobacteria bacterium
TACTGGGAATTTTTCACAGCGCAGGCTATGAACAATACGTTCTTTCCTGATGAATATAAGTTGATGAATGTACAGGAAAAAATGGCTGCTTAATTTTGGTTACACTCAATTTATATGAGCGCTATAGAAGTTGGCGTTCTATAATGTCTGAAGGCCAGTCCTGTTCATGTAAAATGGAAAAATATTCAGTTCAAGGCGGCGGATGATGGTTTTGGAATGTCCTTCAGTCCAGACATGCTTATTTTTCGTGAACCACTCCCGTACCACAGCTTCAAAACTGTTGGCCGCCTGTTTTTTTTGCACGGCATTTGTTTCTTTTCTATACTGGGCAGGGTCAACATCGTTTTGTAGCAGTTTGCGGGCTTCATCACGTTTTTCTCTTGCTTCAGATAGCTTCACGTCAGGATAGACGCCAAGAGCAAGGGGCTTACGTTTTCCAGCATAGCGGTAATCAAATCGGAAATACTTACCAGCTTTTTTGATTAGAAGGTAAAAACCTTTTTCATCAGATAGTTTGTATTGCTTTTCTTTTGGCTTTGCATTGCGGATAGCGGTATCTGTAAGAGGCATGACGGTATCTTTGACAGTATTGTTTATACCGTCAAAGATACCGTCACTTGAGACGGGATGTCAATAGATTTTATTGGAACGTATAAGAAAAGAAAAACCCCAAAATTCTTATCAGGACGCGGGGTTTTGGACTTTATCGGATTGTTATGGATTATTATTTGGTGGAGGCGGCGGGAGTCGAACCCGCGTCCGAAAATATTCCGTACGGGCATCTACATACTTAGCCTGAATTTTAGCTTTCGCCTGTTCAAGTCTCCTCCAGGCCGGATACTTAAAAAGACTATCCTGTTTAAGTTTCGCTAATCCTGAAACAAGAAATCAGGAAAAGCTATCCTGCTAATCGTCGCCCTTGCCGGATGCGCAGGAATAATCCGGTAGAACGTTAGCCTAAGCGGCTAAAGCGTAATTATAATCGTCTGCGATTATATTAGTTCCCCGCCTTTTTTACGAGCAGACAGGATCTCGGTATGCAGCCAGAACTTCTTTATCTCCGTCGAAGCCGTTTCGCCCCCATGCAGGGGAAATGTTGCAGATATATCGTTCTAAAACATTTTTCAAAAGTTTCAATATATACATAAACAATAAGTAATAAATATCTTAATGTCAAGAGTCAACAATTGCCTAATATTTGTTTTTTTCTCTGTCCAATTCTCTTTTTTGATCACGCCTTCTGATTGTCTCTCTTTTATCATACTTGCGCTTGCCCCTGCCAAGGGCAAGTGTCATTTTTGCTTTTCCTTTTTTAAAATAAATAGTTAAAGGAATAAGGGAGTAACCCATTTCATTTACTTTACCATACAGCCTTTTTATCTCATACTTGTTCAACAGCAGCTTTCTGGGCCTTAAAAGTTCATGATTATTATCCTGAGCAAAGGGATATGCCCCAATATGCAATTGATAAACAAACACCTCTCCGTTTTTAATTTTTGCATAGGAATCCTTAAGATTTACACGGCCGTTTCTGAGGGATTTGACTTCTGTCCCTACAAGGACAATGCCGGCTTCATAAGTATCTTCTATGAAATAATTATATCTGGCCTTTCTATTTTCCGTAATAATTTTTTTGTGCTCTATCCCCAAATGCCTTCCTCCGTGCATACACTTTTTCAAAAAGAATGCTGCCGTATGTTTCTCTTATCAATTTCTCAACTTCCGATGCTGTGTTCTGTTTAAAAACATCTTTCATGAAGGCTTTGGCGTCTTCAACTTTAAGTTCCCTTATCATGCTCTTTACAGCAGGAATCGACGGAGGGTTCATGCTTAATTCATCTATACCCAAACCTAAAAGTATAGGCAGATTAATCGGATCAGAAGCCATTTCGCCGCACATGAATAGTTTTATTCCCTTGTTTCTAACAACATCGGCAAGTTGTTTTATCATGCGGATAATAGCGGGATGAAGGGAATGATAGAGGTGTGCTACATTTCTGTTTCCTCTATCTATTGCCAGTGAGTACTGGATAAGATCATTGGTACCTAGACTGAAAAAATCTACTTCTCCTGCTAAAATATCTGCAATTATTACGGCAGAAGGAACTTCAATCATTATCCCTAATTCAACATCTCTATTAAAGAGAGTTCCTTCTTTGTCTAGATCATCAGCAACTTCATCCAATATTCTTTTTGTTTCAAGGACTTCCTCATAGCTTGATATCATGGGAATCAGTATCCTGACATTACCAAAAGCCGCAGCTCTTAATATAGCTCTGAGCTGTGTTTTAAAGACATCAGGATTTTTCATGCAATATCTTATTGCTCGCAAGCCCAGAGCAGGATTAACTTCTACGTAATCAGGATTACTATTAAATGCTTTATCGCCGTTTATATCAAGAGTACGGATAGTTACCGGTTTCGGCGCAATTACCTCGACCACATCCTTGTATTTATCAAAAAGCTCGTATTCATTTGGCAAACCAGGCCTGCTCAAATACTGGAACTCTGTTCTGTAAAGCCCGATTCCATCTCCGCCATAATTAATAACTGACACAACTTCTTCGGGAAGCTCAATATTGCCCATTATTTTTACCCGGAACCCATCAGCGGTTTCGGCTCGAAGATGGCTGCCACGGGTAATAGCTGCTTTAAGTTCTTCGTATTTGATATTACGAGTTCCATACTCCAAAAGAGTTTCTTCCGTGGGATGAATAATTACTGTGCCGATTGTACCATCAATAATAATTAAATCATCATTGTTAATGATACTTGTAGCATTCCCCAGACCCATAACAGCAGGAATCTCAAGGGTCCGGGCTATAATACTTGTATGAGATTCTTTTCCGCCCCTGTCAGTTAAAAATCCCTTTATCCGCTCAAGATTTATCTGGCTTGTCTCTGCCGGAGAAAGATCGTTAGCGACAAGTATTACCCGTTTATCAATATCAGCAATTTTTTTTGTTTCTGCTCCGACTAGATTCCTCATTATGTGGTCAGACACATATACTATGTCGGTAGAACGCTCTTTTAAATATGAGTCTGACATTTTTTTAAACATGGATTTTACTGCTGACACTACTTTCTTGAGTGCCCACTCTGCATTTACTTTTTCATTTTTAATTATTTCAATTGTCTTGCCATATAACATCTTATCTTTAAGCAGAACGTTGTGAGTTTCAAGTATATATGTATGATCACGCAATTCCTCAGGAGCATTATTTATAATTGTAAGCAGTTGGCCCTTTGCCTTATTCACAGCGGTTTTAAAACGCTTTATCTCATCCGGTACATCGTCTTCACTGATAAAATACTTCTTTACAACATCTACGCCTTCTATATCGAATAGATAAGCCTTTCCTATACAAATGCCCGGAGAAACATTTATTCCCGTTAATCTAATTTCTCTGAAACAAGTATCAGTCATATTCAGCTTAATTCTCCAAATCCCGTCTCAAACTGCTTTACAATATCGTTTAAAATATCAATGTCTGATCGGTCATCAATTTTAAGTGTAATTTTAGACCCCTTTGGACTCTCAAGAGTCAGGATATCCAAGATGCTTGAAGCATCCACCTTTTTTTTGTCTTTAATTACCCAGACGTTATAGTTTGCTTTCCTGGCAATCTCCGCAATCCTAGCCGCAGATCTCGCATGAAGGCCAAGCTCGTTTATTACAATAACATTCCGTGAAAGTTCAGTCACAGGTCTAAGGCAAGCCCTTTATTTTTGGCTATGTTCGCGTTAAGTGTGGAATTTCTAAAAAGTCTCTGTTTTTTCAATAGGTTATCAATACAGTAAACTATTGCTCAAAGTGATACATATCAGCTATTCAAA
>JAJSZO010000229.1 GCA_030262795.1 Deltaproteobacteria bacterium
AAAAAGGCTTCCCAGGTACGCACGTTGATTATAGAAGATTTTAAAAGAGCGTTCAAATCCTGTGATGTATTGTTATCTCCTGTGACGCCGACGTCGGCCTTTAAAATAGGGGAAAGAACCAAAGATCCTCTGACAATGTATTTATCCGACATATTTACTCTTTCGGCAAATCTTGCAGGAATACCCGGTATGTCGGTTCCATGTGGATTTTCTTCCCAAGGGCTTCCGATAGGCCTTCAGATAATGGGGAAACATTTTAATGAGGAAAAGATGATTAAAGTGGCATATAATTTCGAGCAGGCAACAGATTTTCACAAGAAAAAGCCTGTATTGTAGTTAATAGACTTTTCAGATAATTAATTTCACAAGGCCAGAAGGAGGAAGGCGTATTAGTTATACGTCGACGACTGATAACACAGTGAAATTATTTATCTGAAAAGTCTAAAGGATAAAAACATGAGTATTCAACCAGAAGGTGAAGAAATCAGGAAAGCGGTAAAGTGGGTTTCTGATCAGAGGAAGTTTAAGCCTGGAAAGGATCTGAATAAAATTATAGAGGAAGCCTGCATCAAATTTAACCTTTCTCCAAAGGAAGCGGAATTCTTAGAGCGCTTCGTTCCTAACTCTTGTTCATGAAAAATGCGGGCTGAACATGTCCAGGATAAAAATACTTTCTGAGATTCTTTCCAACAAGATAGCTGCCGGCGAAGTCGTAGAGCGCCCTTCTTCAGTTGTCAAGGAACTCGTAGAAAATTCATTAGATGCCGGGAGTACAAGAGTTATAATTGAGGTTGAAAACGGTGGGTTGTCTCTGATACGGGTTTCCGACAATGGTATTGGAATGAACCATGATGATGCACTTCTTTCCCTGGAACGTTATGCAACCAGTAAAATCTATAAGGACGGAGATTTATTTTCTATAAAGACACTTGGTTTTAGAGGTGAAGCCATTCCCAGCATTGCCTCTGTTTCCAGATTTTTCTTGATCACAAAAGATGAAATCTCCGAAGTCGGCACAGAGGTCTTTGTAGAGGGAGGAACAATAAAAAAAGTTTCTGAAATTGGTGCTCCAAGGGGCACAATGATAACCGCCAAACATCTTTTCTTCAATACTCCTGCGAGACGAAAATTCTCAAAAACAGTAAAAACAGAAATGGGGCACATTGCTGAAGCTGTTGCAAATATAGCATTGGGATGGCCGAGTGTTCAATTCAAACTGTATCACAATGGAAAAACAGTTAAAAACTGGTACTCATCGCCTGATCCGTTTAACAGAGTCCTTGATGTTGTTGGAAATGATATAAGAGACGATCTGTTAAGCATTAAATTTGAAGACGACTTTGTTTCAGGTGAAGGATGGATATCATCCCGCCGGGTTTCACGAAAAACTTCCAGAGGAATTTTTATCTATATAAACGGCAGGGTTGTTCGAGACAGAGGAATACAGTATGCGCTTTTTGAAGGATATGCAGGAAGATTGATGAAGGGCCAGTTTCCTGTTGCAGTTGTTTTTATAAATGTACCCTATGACCGGGTGGACGTAAATGTTCATCCATCAAAACATGAAGTTCGTCTATCACAGCAAAGCCAAGTTCATAAAACATTGACAGGCGCTGTATCAGAAGCATTGCGTATTGCTGACCGGCCCAAATGGGCTGCAATAGATTCTGCCGAACAAAAGCCTTTTTTTGTTTCGGAGCCAGTTCCCCAATACAACAAATCCATCAACGATATTCCTGTTTCTCTTGATATTCCTGATGTTCCAGATGTTCCTGCTGTGCAGAAAAGTCTTTGGGATGAAAAGCATTTTAGTGATTTAAGAGCAGTTGGTCAGTTTCATGATACTTATATATTATGCGAATCTGATGAAGAGTTGGTGCTTATTGATCAGCATGCAGCTCATGAACGGATTCTTTTTGAGCATCTGAAAAAACTTTCCATGAATTCAAAAATAGAAGCTCAGAAACTATTAATGCCGGAAACTATTGATCCCGGACATAGAGAAGCACACACACTTGAGAAACTTATTCCGGATCTGAAAAAACTTGGACTTGAAATTGAGCCTTTTGGCGGAACAACTTTTGTGGTTAAGTCTGTTCCTGCTATTCTTGCAGACAGAGAGATTAAACCGATTATCCTGGAAATTGCGGAGAAGATGCTGGAATTCGGCTTAACTCAAGGTTTGGAAAAGACAATTGATCAGTGCCTGATGCTTATCGCATGCCATGGAGCAATTAGAGCAAATCAGCAGCTTTCGGATAAACAGATAAGGGCATTGCTTGCCCAGCTTGATGAATGCGAAAACTCGTCACATTGCCCTCACGGACGTCCAACCTGGATAAGCTGGACTCTAAGAGCGCTTGAAAAATCTTTTAAAAGAATTGTTTAGGGGCAGGGGGTAAGGGCAGGGACTAGGGGTCAGGAGTCGGGAGTCAGGAGTCGGGAGTCAGGAGTCAGGTGGATGTAGCGCATAATTGTAAAAAATGCCATAATTAGAATTGCTGTGTAAATTGTAAAAAACTTGACATTTATCTTGTCGGTTAGTAAAATAATTGTTTTTGTTAGAATGTTAGTTGAAAAGGGAGGGGGTGAATGTAAGAAAAATTTAGTTGGACTGAAGGCGCTGGACAAACGGTGATTATTTAATTTTGATGATTTAAGGAGAAATTTATAATGAAAAAAATATTTGTTATTTTATTAGCAATAATGCTTGCAATGGTATTTGCAATTCCTGCAAGTGCAAGTGCAGGTGTAGATGAGGGTGCAGTTGAATGGAATTTTTATGGAAGCGTGCGTATGCAAACGTTTAGTTCTTATCAGGATAAAAATGCAAGCGAAAATGGTTTTGATGACAGAGATACAAGATGGGCACTAAATCCGGTTTCACATATTGGCGCAAAAGTACATAAGGGTAATATAGGCGGTTGTTTTGAATATGGTAATAAGTATGATTATGAGTATGATCATGGTCATGGTCATGATACTTCTGATGTAACGTTAAGAAAAATATATGGAACCTGGGATTTTGGAGTTGGCGAATTAACTGTTGGAAAAACATATACACCCATTCATTTTGTTACAAATCAGGTTTATGATAATGATTATGGTTTGAGAGGCTTTGGTGGTTTCTATGTTTACGACCCCATGATTCAGGTTAAGATTGACGGTTTTAAACTGGCACTTGTAAGTCCGAATACAGAGGAGCTCACCGGATTTCCTGACGCAGAGGATGATACTATCTATCCCAAGGTAGAAGCCAGCTATACCTTTGCTATGGATACATTTTCAGTAAAGCTTTTTGGCGGCTGGAATGCTTATGAGGTTGTTGATCAATCAAACAAGGAATGCGATGTTACCAGCTATATCTATGGCGTTGCCGGCGTAGTTAATGCAGGTCCGATAACATTGAAGGCTATGGCTTGGAATGGTCAAAACGTTAATTTATATGGACTTAGCTATACTCAGGAAGTAGACTTAGAGCCTGAGTACGAAAATGGTGATATTAGAGATAATAAAGGCTATGGCGGTGTAGCATCTATAGGCGTTAAGATAAACGATTTTGTAGGTATTGAGGCAGGATACGGCTATGTCTCAGGTAAAGATGATTCCGCAGGCAAAGATCATAACGATGAAGCCTGGGCTGCGTATCTTCAGGCACCGATTACTCTGGCACAAGGTGTAACTGTGGTTCCTGAAATCGGTCATTATGATTATGAAGAAGATGAAGATTCTGAAGATCAAGGTCATGAAAGTTATTTTGGCGCAAAATGGCAGATCAACTTCTAATCATCATTTAAAAAATATTTTACGA
>JAJSZO010000230.1 GCA_030262795.1 Deltaproteobacteria bacterium
GCTGCCATGGAATGATCTATACAGTATATTTTTTTTGCATTTGCGTTCTGTTTTGATACAGAAGGGCTGAATATCGGTACTGAAAAAAGGAAATATGCATCCTCAAACCAGTTGATACAGGCTGACACAAAGTTTTTACTCACTTTGTAGCCAAGTGATTTGAGATATTCGGTAATCCTGTTTATTGAATAAAGAGATGCTATTGAACCGATTAAGCGGTAACCGGCCTGGATAACCGCCTGGGGATGTATTGCATCGAATCTGTTTATAATATCACGATGCAGAATGGTTTTGTAGTATTCCTGAAGGATCATGATGCGTATTTTATCATTAACATTCCTGACTTCAGGAAACCCGCCTTTCATAAAATACTCGTCAAAAATCTTTTTTACAAGCAGTCTGTTTTTTGAAGTCAGCAGGTTGTAATCTATCTTTCTAAAATCAAGAAACTCCTTAAACGAAAAGGGAAAAAGCTCCCATGTCAGGGATCTTCCCCGCATTTGAGTAGCAATTTCTTTAGAAAGCATTTTTGAGGAAGAACCGCTGAGAAACACACAGCAATTTTCAGTTCTTAAAATACGGTCAACAAAAGGCTCCCAGTTTTCGCTCTCCTGTATTTCATCAAAAAAGCAAAAGAGCTTTTCCGTTCCTTTCTTTTCAGGATAAAGAGAGTAATATGCTTCAAGCGCAAGGGAAAGGTTTCCATGCCTGATTTCATTTAAACGATCATCAAATAAATTCAGATATAAAATGTTCTCACGTTTAATACCCTTTGATTTAAGGGCAGCGATAATCTGATAAAGCAAGGTTGATTTTCCGCAGCGCCTTACGCCTACGCATACAAATGCCTTTCCTTCTATGTATTCGTACTCAAAATGCCTTTTTACACCGGTATTAAGTTTTTCTTCCTGAAAATCAAGTATTATTTCTTTCAATGTTTCAAGCATCATACCCTCCGGCCGAACGGGTGAGTTTGCACGCCGTTTTAGCCTAAAACCGGTAACAATTATTACCGGTTTGCATACGAATTGTCAATATATATTTCCGGTTTTATTGAAAGTATTTATATTCAGGTTTTATCGAAGGGAATTAGAATAGAGGCGTAACGCTGCATTGTTTCAAAAATGCGTTCATGTCCGTGTCATCCCGAATTCCTAACCGGGTAAGAGCAAAATCATACTTGACCGGATCATCGGGAGCGATTGTTCTGAAGGCAGTGGTTATTTCTACGGCAGTACGCATATCTGCCTGCTTTCGTTGCGTCAGCCCAAGCGCCAGACATATCCTGTGCATATGGGTATCAAGGGGAACGATCAGCTTGGACCTCGGCACATTATCCCATCCTCCCGGGTCCACCTTATCCTTTCTTACCATCCAGCGCAGGAAAAGGTGAAAGCGCTTGCATGCACTCCCGCGTGTCGGCAATGGTAAAAGGCTATTGCGCCGCCTGTCAGATTCGACAATCAATTCCTTTACAAAGTCCGAAAGCGCCGGAAGGATGGTGTCGTCGTCATCATTCATACAGGCTGTGAAGCACGCATGAAGAGAACCGTAACGCTCAATAACTCGCTTAATCCCAAAGAGCATCATGGCAATTTCTTCTTCTGTGGTAAACCTGTGCTTGAAACCTTTAAATGTCTTAAGGAGTGACTTTCGTGAAGCATGCCTCAAAAATATCAATGGTGAAGGTATTCGCTCAAAAACGGAGGAAACGCTTTTGAGTATCTGAGCTACCCTGCCGTAAGCAAGCGACGAAGCGACAAATCCCACTATTTCACGGTCACGAACATCTTTATAATCGTATAGAAACTCAAGCGGGTCAGGATGGACAAACTCGCGCCGGTTATACCGTGCGTACAGTTCATCAAGCCTTTTTTTTATACCTTTTCCCATGTGATACAGTCAGCCGGCCAAGATTTTACCTATTTTTTTGCCGAGTTGATAACAGGAATCTATGCCTTGGTCATCCGGTACATACTGTATTTTTAAACCACGATCGACCAGTTCAAATTTCATTTCTTCCAGTTGCTTGTTAATCAACTTAACCGCTTCACCACTCCAGCCATAAGATCCAAAAGCAGCGGCAATCTTGTTCTTCGGCTTAAGTCCTTTCATATAGGTCAAAAAATCACTGACGGTAGGAAAGAGACCATTGTTCAGAGTAGGAGAGCCTACTATAACCGCCCCTGCGTCAAGTATTTCGGTTATGATATCACTTCGATGACATGATCGCAAGTGCATAGGCGTGGCTTGTACTCCTTCCTCTAAAAGACCGGCAACTATAGCCTTGGCCATTTTTTCAGTACTGTGCCACATGGTATCATAAACAACTACGGCCTTTTTTGCCGGCCTCTGTGTAGCCCATTCAACATAGGCATTGATAATTTTTGCAGGGTCATTACGCCACATTACGCCGTGGTCAGGACATATCATATTAATGGAGAATCTCAGCTTTTTTACCCGGTCTACCAGCTTGAAAATCAGGGAAGAATAGAGCAGGAGGATATTTGCGAAATATTTCATGGCATGAGGCATGATGGTGTTGCCAATCTCATCGTCAAATCTTTCGGGTCCGGCGTAATGCTGTCCGAATGCGTCACTCGAAAAGAGCAGACCGTCCTCCTTAACGCAAGTAAACATACTGTCCGGCCAGTGGAGCATTCTTGTTTCGAGGAAGAAAAGTGTCCTTTTGCCCAGACTTAGCTCTCCACCATCCTCCACAGACTGGTAATTCCATTTCTGCCTGAAATGATGCGAAAGATTCTTAATGCCCATCTTGGAACAATAGAGCGGTTTGTCCTCTCCGATTCTGTGCATTATTAGTGGCAAACCGCCCGAATGATCCATTTCCGTATGGTTGCTAATAACGTAATCAATCTTTTCAGGATCAATTATTTGACTGATCATATTGATAAGGTCCTCGGCTAACTCCTTTTTTACGGTATCAATCAGAGTAACCTTTTCGTCCATAATCAGGTATGCGTTATACGTTGTCCCCGAATCCACGGAATAACCATGGAAATCTCTGATGTTCCAGTCTACAGCTCCAACCCAGTAGATATCTTTAACTATTTCAATTGGTCGCATTATTGCACCCCCCTAATAAGCTGCGTCAATAATTTGACTTGAATAACAGACATAGGTTCACCTCTCTCTAAAGATTTTCGATATCAACGTATCTAAAATCCTCTGAAATTTTCAGATTTTCCTGTGCCAACCCTTGATAGGCGCACCTCATTTTTTTCTCAAATATTTTTTCTCAATTTGTTTTAGCTTTTCTTCAATAGATTCTCGAACCAGGGCAGAAACTTTTTTGCCTTGAAAAGCGAATAACTGGAAAAATCTGTTTTTAAGCTCAGAAGAGATTTGAACATTAAGTCCGGCTATTTTAGGTTGTAAATTTGGTTGCATATTTTACACCTCCTTTTGTGGCTAAAAAGTATATCAAATTGTTTATTACAAAACAGGCTCAAAATCAAGCTAAGGAACGTGGACGAAATAACTTCCCCAAGCAGGCGCACAGATTTGGGTCGAATTTGTTTAATCTCAGATCCCTGGCCCAGACCGATCTATAGGCTTTAGTGATCTGTTTTTCCAGTTCCAACAAAAAATATAGCGGACAAGTCAGTTTTCGCATAGCACCAGGGCGGGCACAAAAGTTGATGGGATAGCGAGCTATTTCAATATGTTTGGGATTTGAGGCTGGATTTGAGATTAGGCAAAGGTGGCCTGAAGCTATGATGCATAGTTGGGGAAGTTATTTCGTCCACGTTCCTAAAGTGTTACGAATTGCTGAGTTTTC
>JAJSZO010000231.1 GCA_030262795.1 Deltaproteobacteria bacterium
ATTTTTCTTTGATGACTGCCGGCTATCGCGACCAGTTAGATCCTGATGATGCAGCAAATCCGGATGTAGCAATTAATTTTGTTACTTTTGCTATTCTCGGAGAAGCTAAAGCAAGAGTTTTCAAAAGAAAAAGTAATCAAAAAAACAATTTGCATGTTCATGTTGGTGGAGAAACACGGCCACACACCCAGGATTTTATCAGCATACTTGCGCGTATTTATGCAGCGCATGGTTTCAAAGTACATCTGAGATCGCAAATAACAACTACTCCAATTTGGTATTCATCCTTTGGAGTTTTTTATGAGGAATTCCAGAGCGGTGACAACCTAACTGCAAGCCACTCCCAATATTTTAAGGGTGGATGGAAGCCAATAGATTCGTTGGGCAAACAACTTATAGAAGAAGAAGAAGAAATAATAAAAGAGGTTCAACATATAATTAATAGCAAGGCTAATATTCAACTTGCTCCGTTATTGAGTGAAAATATTTTGAATGATTTTAACATTGATGAAGCTTATATTAATTACCAGAAAACCGTAATTGATAAGAAATCCATAGATGAAATCATAAAAGCTAATAAGAGAGGCTTTCACTGTGCAATCTGTACAGTAGGCGGCTCTATGAAATTAACTTCGGAACGTCTTTTTAACCTGTTTAACATTCCTGTTGGTAAGAACGAAGTTATTCAATATTTTTTTGATGAGGAGGATTCTCAATACCATAAAATAGGCCAGATAAATGGTGAAAACTATGGTGTAGATCCTACAAAACAAGAAATTTATAGAAATATCGGCGCTCAAAAAAAACTATTAAACAACGAGGCTGATATTATCTTTATATGGGATCCGGATGGCGACCGATTTAATATGGTGACTACCGCGCCATCTGAAAACTATGAAAGATTTACCCAATTAGGTTTAGAAGTTGAATCAATACATAATAGTAACAAATGCATTGTTTATTTTACCCCAAACCAAATATTTTTTATGCTAACGGCATTTCAAATAGAATCTTTAAAAAAATCCGGCCTTTTTGATGCTTATGACTGGTTTATTGCATCTTCGGTAACCACCTCCAGAGCGTTAGATGAGCTTGCAGAGTTAGAAAAAATACCAATGGTACACGTAAGGGTCGGATTCAAGCATTGGGGTACTTTTGCACAATGGCTTGAAAAGAGAAAAGATATAAATGAACCTTATGTTACAGCATTGGGAGAAGAAGTAAAATTAGGCAAAGATCCCAGACTAATTATAATGTGCGAGGAGTCAGGCGGGGCCATCTTTGGTGGAACTGATTTATTATTAAACAAATCTCGTTCCAAAAAAATGATCGCCTTACAGGAAAAAGATGGTTTTCAGTTTGGACTTTTAGTGCTATCTCTGGCAGCTTTTCTATATAATTCGGATCAGTCATTTGCAAATTATTATTGTGATCTAATTCTGAAACATAATATCAAATATAAATATTTTGATCGTTATGACAAACGTTTGTATGATGAAAGATTGTCCGGCCAAATGCTACAGAATGCAAAAAGGGAAGGAGAAGCAAAAAGGGATAAGGTAATGAAATTTTTCCATGACCTTGCCGCAAAATATCCGACCGGATTATCTCTTGATGAAATATGCAAGGAAATAAATTGTAAATTGGATAAAAACTGTAAACCCTTGCCTAAACTTCATCATATTCGTTTAATTGGCAAGGGCACCCTTTTAGAAGGTACTTTTTTGCAATTTAAAACATTCTGGTTTGTAATTAGAGCGTCCGGTACAGACGCTGTGCTTAGATATTATATTAATGGTCAGGATAAAGAAGGAATTATGGCCTGCCAGAAATCGCTTATGAGTTTACAAATATAGAACTCTAAATAAGCTCCAAATTAGCGTTGCAGCGCCAAGTAACCAGCAATAAGGCGCAAAATAGTACAATTGCCCCTTTTTAACCATGCGAAGCAAAATTTTCAAAGCTATATAACCGACAATTGCTGCAATAACGGTTCCCAGCAATGTTATTTTGACGGGGATATTCGTCTGAATAGTAGTTGAATCAAGACCAAGTATCATTGCGCCCAGGATTGCAGGAATTGATAAAAGAAAAGAATAACGACCTGCAACTTCCCGGTTTATCCCGAGAAAAAGAGCTATTGATATAGTAGATCCGGATCGCGATATTCCGGGCATTATAGCCAGACCCTGCATTAGTCCTATCATCAGAACATCTCTCAATCTTACTTTTGTTAGAGGACGTCCCTGGGTACTTATTTGCCTCGTAAACCAGAGGAGGGTGCCGGTTACTAAAAGCATTGCTCCTACTATCCATACGGATCCAAAGATTTGATCGACAATTTGGTGGAACAAAATTCCCAGAATAGCTGTAGGGATACTGCCTGTAATTATCAACACAGCAATTCTTATTTCTTCATTATCAGCAAAAAGCGACTTCAAGTTTCCCGACGACTTAATTAAAACCGGAAGACGTAACAGGGTTTGAAGTATGTTTCGGATTTCTTGATAAAACACTATTAATATTGCTATTAACGTTCCGATATGAAGACTTATATCGAACAACAGCTCCGGTTCCATGATTCCGAATAAATTTTGAAGCAAAACCAGGTGTCCCGAACTGCTGACAGGCAAAAACTCGGTTAACCCCTGAATTATACCCAACATTATAGATTGTAGTGGTTCCATAATTTGATAAACTCGTCAAAAGTTAAATAGATTTAAAGGTTCCCATATTTTAGCCCATAATGGAAAATCATTTAAAACATTTTCAGAATCAATAAATCTATCAAGTGATTTAGTAAAAAACATTAATTTGTCCACTAATTTCACGAATTAGCACTAATGATTAGTTTCTATTTAGTGTAACTTCGTGTAATTAGTGGACAAATAAAGCAAAATTGGCTCACCGGCATATCTTTTTCTCATCATCTGTTAAGGTTTGGAACGAATCAGAATGTTCAAGATTAAATTGTGTGACGTGCTGGAGCTTTTCCGGATCAAATCCATCATATCTGATTTTCTGAATGAACCTGCCAAACTCACCTGACTCTTTAATCTTGGTTGAGGATGGTTGTTTTTTTAAGGGATAATCTGCTACTATTTTTGCTCCTCGCTTTATTTTTTTGTCATTGCTTCTTCCGTCTGTATAATATTGGGAAAGCACCAGGATACGAGTGCCTAAAAAAACTGCTTCTTCAAGATCATGTGTTACAAAAAAAATTGTCATATTATGCTCTTTCCAGAGCTGCAAAATAAGCACCTGCATTACTTCTCTTGTTCCAGGATCTAATGCTCCGAAAGGTTCATCCATGAGCATAATTTTTGGTTTTTTGATAAGAGCCTGAACAATTGCAACACGCTGCTGCATTCCGCCTGAGAGCTGATACGGATATTTCTCTGCATGCTCTGCAAGCTGAACACTTTCAAGATAATGCATTGCTTCTTTTCGCGCTGCTTTTTTTATAAAGATTCCCTTCCAGAAAGGCAGAGGAAGCTGCTTGCCTATCATAATATTTTCAAGAACAGTCAGGTGAGGAAAAAGAGAATATTTCTGATAGACGATACCACGTTCAGGAGAGGGGGAAAAAATTTCCTTTCCTTGCATAATGATTCTGCCTGAGCTGATCTTTTCCTGTCCAAGAATAAGTCTAAGTAACGTGGATTTGCCGCACCCGCTATGTCCGACAAGAATGCAGAACTCATTTTCGCTTACTGCAAGATCAATATTATCCAACACTGTCTTTTCTCCATATTCCTTATTAACGTCTTCAAGAAAAAGAACATGGTTATT
>JAJSZO010000232.1 GCA_030262795.1 Deltaproteobacteria bacterium
CAAGCATCTTCTGCATATCCCACAGCAATTGTTGTTGTCATAAAAGCAACAGCTATAACAAAAACTCCAACTACTTTTTGCATCTTTAACCTCCATTTATAGTCATTTTCCTTAAAATTTCAAATTTAAAACTGCTTGATATTCACCCACTTCTATCCATCTCATAAATTTAATATCACCTCCTTTTTTTTGCCATTGCCGACACATTGTTTGGTGTCATTATATTGCATCCTTTCCTCTTTCTCCGGTACGAACCCTTACCGCTTCCTCAACAGGAATCACAAAAATCTTTCCATCGCCTATTTTGCCCGTGTTTGAAGCCTGTATAATTGTTTCAACTACCTGATCTGTCAATTCAGAGCCAACAACTATTTCGAGCTTGAGTTTTGGGATAAAATCCACCACATATTCGGCTCCCCTGTAAATTTCTTTGTGGCCTTTCTGGCGTCCATACCCCTTGACCTCTGAGGTTGTCATTCCCTGGACGCCTATTTCATTTAATGCTTCCTTTACATCATCTAATTTAAAAGGCTTTATAATTGCCTCAATTTTTTTTAAACTCATTGTGATTTCTCCTTAATAGTAACGGTTTACGGTTGTTGGTTCCCTGTTCCCGGAAGAACCTCCGATATCGTTCTTTTTATTGCAAGCACCCGGTCCGGCGCATCAATTTTTTGGCCATCAAAATCTCTGACGTAGAAAACATCTACAACCTGATCAACTTTAGTAGAAATTTTTGAGGCCCATACATCCAGCCCGCACCTGAAAAGTGCGTCGGTAATGCTGAAAAGCAGTCCCGGAAAGTCATAAGCAAAAACTTCAATAATTGTAAAAAACCCGGAGCTTTCATTATCAACAACAATCCGGATAGGCCTTTGTGATGTGCGTGGTCCAAGGGGTCGATAAGCCGACATCTTTTCTTTTAGAGCTTTAGTAAGATTCAACTCGCCTGCAAGAATGGATTTAAGGTTTTCTTCTGCCCGATCCCATCGCTCGGTTTCAAAAATCTGATCAAGAGGCGGTTTAACTTTAAAAATATCCAGAGCTATATTATTTCGCCATGTATATGCCTGAGTATCCAGAATATCAATGCTGTTTAATGTAAATACTCCTGCTATCTTTGAAAAAAGTCCTGGACGATCTATCGCACAAATCGTTACAACCCTCGTGTTGGAATCTACAGTTCGGGTTATTTTCCAAACAAAATCTCTATTCCCAAGTTTTTTGTAAAGCCCGATATGTTCCAATATGTCGTGTGCTGAAGCATACAAAAGATATCTTGGCGACATTACTTTGAAAAGCAACTCTAATTCTTGCTTTGCCGGCAGAGAAGATGCGGATAATAAAACTTCCTCTTTTTTCTTGTTAACTGTTTCGACGGCTTCTCCTGTTGCCAGCTCCCCTTTTTTCAGTATGCTCAGCACGCTAAGAAAAAGATTTCTTAAAAGAGCCGAAGTCCAGTCGTTCCAAGCCTTTGGGCCGGTAGAAATTGAATCTGAAACAGTCAGAAGGTAAAGCATTATTAAACGTTCTACGTCCTTTATCTTCCTGGCGCAAGTGATAGCTGTTTCCTCATCATTTAAATCTCTTCTGGACGCAGTTTTGATAAGAAGTAAATGTTCATTTATCAAAAAAGTTATGGTTTCTATATCACTTGTTTTAAAACCTCTTTTTTTAAGTAGATCTTTAACGATTTTTGCCCCTCTCTGTGAATGCCCACCAGTCGGCTCTCCTTTGCCAATATCATGTAAAAGAGCCGCCCAGAGCAATAATCTCTTATTGGAAAGTTCTTTATATAAATTTCCGTACAATTTGTTTCCGGTTTTATTTTTATCAAGTGTGCCGAATTTTTTTATTGTCTTTACGGTAAGCAATGAATGCCTGGCAACAGGATATAGATGGTATTCGTCGAACTGAATCCGATTAACAATATTTTTAAATTCAGGTATAAACTGCGATAGAAATCCTGTACTTAACATATCATTCAAAACATCAATTGTTGTGGGCGGAGCAAATAAAATCCTTTCAAAAGACTTTAAAGCAAATAAAGAGTTTCTAAAATCATCATCAATCAAATAAATAAATTCTTTTAACAGCCGTTTTGCTTCAGAACTCAATGGAACTTGCAAGCGAGCGCTTTCTTCAAATATTTTTATCAATAAATCCGGAGAATCCGGTATAGCCTCGGAAGAAACAAAATTAAGCATATCCCTCTTAACTTTAAGACTATTTATTTTGGTCTGTATGTTGAGTTTTTTTGACTGATTTGAGTTTTTTTTGTGCGCTTGTTCACCAATAAACATCAAGTATTGCTGTTTTACAAATTCCATCCGGCTGTGCAATTTTTCTAAAAATTTTTCTACCGGATGCAGCCCGTTTTGTTTTCTGAGATTCAGGACATCGGCCAGTTCTGTCTGGTACTCAAAATACAGTTGATCACATTTTCTTCCTGCTATATAATGCAATCGGTTTCTTACGTTCCATATAAACGAAAGCGCTTTTTTTAAAAGCCGGAACTCGTCATGAGAAAGACAGCCATAATACTCAAGATCTCTTGGCTGCCTGATATTATATTTTATTCTGCCAATCCACAACATAGTGTGGTAGTCTCTCAATCCTCCCTGCCCTTCCTTCAAGTTCGGCTCCAGCAAATAAGCAGAGTCTCCAAAACGATCATGTCGTTGAAGATTGCTTTTAACAAGCTGGTTTATGATTTCGTCAGATTGGCCTTTTATCACCTTTTCCCGAAGTTGTTTCATTAACTCTAAATACAAAATAGACGCACCGCATATAAAACGGGCATCCAGAACTGAAGTCAAAATCACCAAATCTTCTCCTGAAAGGCCTGCACATTCTTTTATCGACCTGGTTGAATGCCCCACATCCAAACCTATATCCCATAGCGGATAAATAATCTCCTGGATAAGATCCCCTGCTTCATCCGGAACATTTTCTTCAAACAAAAAAAGAAGATCCACATCCGAGTGAATACACTGTTCTTTTCTTCCATAGCCACCGAGAGCAATTATGGTATAAGTATTCTCAGCAATGTCTATTGCAGGATCAACAATACAGCTTTTGAATTTTTCTATAAAATAATCGTCTAAAATCCGGCTATGGAATTTCATAATACTGTGTTTTTTCCCGCTGATAAAATCAGAGATCAGCTTGTTTTTCCTTTTCTTTAATTTCTCAGAAGGGCTTTCATGCCGGAGCGTTATGTTTTTTGATTGTGACAATTTTGCATTATCCTCAAATATATCCGTAGCTATCACTAAAGGCGGCCATAATCAGTCTGGTTTTTATACCCTACGACATTCGCATAATCAAATGGTTTCTATCGGTTAAAGAAAAAAATCTCTCTCATTTTTTTTAACCGCAAAAAATATAACCAGGCAGGATTCCTTAATTACATGGGCGTCCCCTTGGACAGTCCCTAAAATAGAACTTAAGACTTGACGTTAATAAGCATTTGATGTTATTTCAAATTATATATCAGCAACGCACAAAAGTTATTGCGAACCGGTATGTAATAACCTTCTCATCTCTTAAAACATGGAGGTAACAATGAAAAAAACCAAACTGTTATTTGTATGCATGCTTTTAGGTATTTTTTTCGTCCCATACGCTTTTGCACATACACCCTTTTGTTCGTGTTTGGATAATGGAGATGGAACTATTCTTTGCGAGGGTGGATTTTTTGATGGTTCCTCGGCTGTTGGTGTAAGAATACAAGTGGTAGATACTAATGGAAAAATACTAATTGAAGGA
>JAJSZO010000233.1 GCA_030262795.1 Deltaproteobacteria bacterium
CTCAGGCCGACCGCGTTAGCCCTCTCCTCAACATCCGACATTATACACAAAAGGTTGACATGCTGGTATCAGAATGATACTGTTTTTTTATGCCACAGAAGATAAAACAACTCATCAAAGAACTTGAAAGGGCAGGATTTGTTAATCGTGGAGGCAAAGGCAGTCACCGCAACTTTGTTCATCCGAAAGTGGCAAAACCTGTAATCATTTCCGGCAAAATTGGAGCTGACGCCTTACACTACCAAGAAAGGGATGTTAAAAAAGCAATTGAGGAGTCGAAAAAATGAAAAATTCCGATCATTATCTAAAAATTGTTGAATGGTCTGAAGAGGATCAATGTTATGTGGGCACTTGCCCAAGTTTTATCTATGGAGGTTGCCACGGAGATAATGAAGCTAAGGTTTACAAAGAACTATGTAAAATTGTAGAAGAAAATGTTGCTCTATATGAAAAAAACGGTAAACCTCTTCCCCCTGGAACCGCGAGAAAGGAATATTCTGGTAAATTTCTACTGCGACCCGGAAAGGAGTTACACAAATCTCTTGCTATACGTGCTCTACAGGCAGATGAAAGTTTAAACAATTTTTGTCTGAACGCATTGAAAAAAGCACTTTTCCATTCTAATCGTTCAAATGGGCGGCTACCAACTTAAAGCGGGACAGTTTCCGCCATTTTGGTTCTATGGCAATTCCACAATCAAACAAAATCTGAGGACTTGCTAACTAATTGAATTTATAAGCTATACCACTTTACGTTGGTAGCCAAATGGGCTAACAAGGCGCTACCTGACCGGAAAAGCCGGGGCGTTTTTAGCATTTGCGTAATTTCGTGTAAAACTTCACATTTGCCAATTTCATTTTTGGCTTTTCCGGCTGGTGACTTCCACGTTAGGAACGTGGACGAATTAACTTCCCCAAGTAGGCGCACAGATTTGGGTCGAATTTGCCCAAATCTCAAATATAGGCTCAGATCACAAAAGTTGATGGAATAGCGAGCTATTTCAATATCTTTGTGATTTGAGATCGGACAAAGGCGGCCTGAAGCTGTGATGTATAGTTGGGGAAGTTATTTCGTCCACGTTCCTTAAGTTGTTTTTATTTATCGTTTTTACTCGACAGTCCAAAGTTTTGAGGAGTAATGGATACACCTCTCCAAACTGTTTGCTGAAAAACTAAAATTTTAATTTACTGTAAAGCCTTAAGCGATACTACTATCAAGAAAATCATCTATATCGGATGATTTCCTTTTAAAATAACGTTGTCGAATTTTTCGCACTATCGCTACTGGTGCGGAAATGAATAAATTCCTGATCAGCAGTTGCGCCATTACATACTTAACTGTTCTCTCTGAAGGAAGTTGTCTGGAACGAGTACGCAAACAGGTATATGCATTGGAAGAGATACTGGTGGAAAAAATTGTCGCACTGACAGACCTTGCCCGTAATGAGCCGCGGGATCTCTACGACGTCTGGTATCTCACGGCGGTAGAAAACATGGATCTGACCGCACTGATTCCAAAAATTGCAAGCAAGCTGGAGTTTCGCGACAAGGCTTTGGCGAAAATAGGCGATGAATTCGTAAAAAAGGAGGCCCGCCTGAGAAAGCTATGGCAGTTCCGGCTCGCCAATCAGATGGCCGATCTTACCCACTTTGATGAGGTCTATCGTGCAGTACGACGTTCATTGCGTGTGGCTGGCCTGATGAAATGGTAGATTTTTTCTATCGCACAGTGCATACAGCGTGTGACAAGCTTTTGAGGGTCAGGCCCTAATGCAATCTCATTGACATCCTGAAGTCGGCCGATAATAGTCTAAACGTTTTTTAAATCAAATTTATAGTGGGTATCACCCGGTCCACGAACCTCAATAAATGGATTTATTTCATTTTTTCCGACTTGAATATTGTCAGGCTTTTTGGGTTGTTTATGCACTAAGGTATTCTTAATTTTGGTGAAATATTAACACAGTCAAATAATGCTGACAATTAGGTGTATGATTGAAAATTGATTGAAAGTCGATGAGTTGCCGGATAGAGTCGGTAGTTGATCCCTGGCTTGACAGCGGCGTATCCACAAGTTTCGGAGTAAATCAACAGAATTATAGATGATCTTATTGATAAAATAGCGCATTTCGATTTGATATGTTCCCTTTTTTATGTTTAACTACAAACTATACCTTATTAGCAGAGTAAAAATTATTAAGCAGGGAGAAAAACTGATGAATAACATCATGAAATATATTATCTTTTCAGTTTTGACAGCAATAGTATTAATTCCATGGTCTTTAAATGTTGCATATGCTTATGAAACAGCTCCTAGAATTTCAGATAGGGAAATTATTGAATCTCTGGTCGAACTTAAGCAGGGGCAAAAAAATATGCACCAAAGCTTTAATCAAAGATTTGAGGATATGAATCAAAGATTTGAAGACATAAACCAAAGCTTTAATCAAAGATTTGAAAGTATGCAGAATTTGATGCTTGCTTTATTTGGTTCTGCCATGGCTTTTGTACTGGGCATGCTGGGCTATATTATATGGGACAGAAAAACAGCACAGCAGCCTTTCAAGCGCAGACTTTATAATCTGGAAAATGAATTTGTAGAAGTAGAAGAACAGCTTGAAATGAAAAATCCATCAGGCCCTATGATAGCCCGTCTGGTAGCTTCTTTTAAACAACTTGCAGAAACCGATGAAAAAGTTGCAGCAATATTAAAAACATATTCTTTGCTATAGATATCAACTCAGGAGTCAAACCTGCACATTCACCAGGCGAAGTGTTATGCCGGTTGTGGATGACTTGGGGGTCGTATTCCTTCAACTTTTGTGATCTAAGCCTATATTTGAGATTTGGGCAAATTCGACCCAAATCTATGCGCCTACTTGGGGAAGTTATTTGAGTGTAACCAAAATTAAGCAGCCATTTTTTCCTGTACATTCATCAACTTATATTTATCAGGAAAAAATATATTATTCTGAGCTTGTGCTGTGAAAAATTCCCAGTATTCATCCCAATCCTTACTTTTTGCCACTGAGCGTAACTTCAAAATTGATTCTGATCCGTTAATTCCCCACCGGGCACCGGATATTTCCATTCTATCCTTAACTACGTGGCTGCAGGCCGATTCAACAACACCGGAACCTATTGGATATCCTTCGGATAGATACTGATCATATCTCATATATTCTTTATGGTTTTTCAAGTAGGTTATTACTTTTAAAAATTTATCCCTTTGGGTTTTTTCCCACTCTTTGCTCAACATTTCTCTCTGCAACTCCATAATATAGGCTATGTCATCGTTAATTGTGGAATTTTTAAAGTTTCAGTTTTTTCAATAGGTTAACAATACAGTAAAATATTACTCAAAGTGATACATATCAACTGTTCAAAAGATTTGATTATTTTTTTCCACAATTAACGGTGACATAGCCATAATATATGAAGCGATTTTTCCTTGCAGTATGAGCAATAGACTTTCATATACATACTCTTTTCCCTCAGCACTTCCTTCTTTATGCTTTATATGGGCAATAATCCAAATATATTCCAGAACATGAATAATGTCTAAAATAAGAACTTTGTTTTCTATGTCTTTAAAAACATCTTTAAACAAAGCCCATAAATACAATGCTCCATCCATTACACAAACTAATGGCTTGTCGTTGAAGTTCTTATCTCTTAAATGTTGCGCTAAATAATCTTGATTTGCCTTAAATGCCTAT
>JAJSZO010000234.1 GCA_030262795.1 Deltaproteobacteria bacterium
TCATGGGATGGGCAGGCATACCCCTTGATATGATGACAATTACCATAATGCCCATGCTTTTGGGTCTTGCAGTTGATGATACCATCCATTTTATCAACCATGCAAAGCTGGAATATCAGCGATCAGGAAATTACCATACAAGTGTAAGAAAAACCTTTGTTGCCATAGGTGTACCTCTTTTTCTGACATCATTGATCATTACTGCAAATTTTTCAGTCTATACCACATCCGTTGCCAAAGTTTATATCAATATGGGAGTTCTCACAGGAGTTGGGGTGATGACAGCTCTGCTCACCGATTATTTTGTTACACCAATATTGCTTGTCTGGTCAAAGGCTTTTGGAGAGTAAACATCCTGCCCCTGAAGATCAGGTTTTCGGTCAGGCACACTTGGGCTACTAACATAAAGCGGGACGATTCGTAGGGTGGGCATTGCCCACCAATCAATGGGTGATCTCTGCAAACCGCATAGATTGGTGGGCAATGGCCACCCTACTGTAACTTCTTGAGATTACAAGGTATCCCGCCTTAAGTTGGTAGCCCACACTTGTTCTTTTCCGGCACACACAAGTTGCTTGTTTAAAGTTAAAGTTGATTTTTAACCTTCATTGGTGATATTGGTTAGATAACTTTGTCCGTGTTAAATTTCCTCAAACCGTTTAACTGAAA
The DNA here is from genome assembly GCA_030262795.1 of Deltaproteobacteria bacterium. Classification (GTDB taxonomy): domain Bacteria; phylum Desulfobacterota; class Desulfobacteria; order Desulfobacterales; family ETH-SRB1; genus B13-G4. Next base: position 670 of record JAJSZO010000234.1, read on the forward strand.
TGGCAATGTTCCTAAGCAATGGCGCATAATTCTGAAATTAAAAAATTTATCCGGGAAAACAGCTCGTTGTTTTGGTGGGTAAAGCCTGAAGAAAAGATGAATATCAGCATTAATGCTCTTGTCGAAGCTGTATTGAATTATGGAAATGAAAAAAGCGTAAAAAGACTTTTTGATTTAGTCGGAATCAAAATAGTGGCAGACATATTTTATCGACAAATATCCGGCAAACGGTCAAACTATCATCAGCGAACAAAACATTTCTTTCAAATATATTTTAACAGACATGCACAGTGAAGTTTTAACAAAGAAACAACGGAAGCTTTTGCCGTTAATCAGGTTATTCTCAAACGACTACTACCTGGTTGGCGGCACTGCGATTGCTTTGTATATTGGACACCGCAGGTCAATTGACTTTGATTTATTCACAACTCAGGATATCAAGCGCAAAAGCATCAGAAATTTGATTGATAAAAGTGGGTTTACGGTGGATAATCTTTTATATGAAGCCTTCGATCAAATACATCTTGTTGTAAATTCTGTAAAAATAACATTCTTTAATTTTCCCTATAAAATTGTTCATTCTATGGATGTTGATGGGATAATAAAAATTCCTACGCTATTGGATCTGGCAGCAATGAAAACCTATGCCCTGGGAGGGCGTGCTAAATGGAAGGATTATGTTGATTTATATTTTATTTTGAAAGATCAGTATGATTTAAGAGAATTATCAGTCAGGGCTATGGAAATTTTTGGCACCTATTTCAACGAAAAACTTTTTCGTGAGCAACTTTGTTTTTTTGATGATATTGATTACAGTGAAAAAGTTGAATATATAGGCGATGAGATCAATGATGAAGAAATCAGAAAATTTTTAGTGGATGTTGCAATGACACAATTTACATGACGATCACCCATTAAAGGGCCTGCTAAGAGAAAAAACAGCTCTCCCTCCGAAAAATACACCTTTTTTTCGCTGCCACCCATCAAGCGCTTACAAAAAAAACGATGCAAGGCTTTCCTCCTATTTGATTTGATGGTTAAAAACAAATCAATTCGGCATATAAAGTGTTTTTCAAAAATAATTTTTCCTGAATGCAGTAATATTAAGTAGTTGCAATTTGATACGCAATATTCATGCCGAATGCTATTGGTAAAAATATGAAAAAAAGAGCTTTCGCATATAGGCAATAATAAATTTCCATTTGCCTGTAAAAGAGCTTTTTGTTAGCCCTAAAAAGAATACTTGCAAATCAATTAAAAAAAACTATATTATAACCATAATGTAACTAATATTAATTAAATAGTATAGAATTTCCATTTTGGGCTCAATTTTATCAATAGGTTAAAAATTATTAATACATAAGAAACTGTTCGTAGCTGTTAAGCTTATCAGCTAAGAGCTAAAAGCTCGCCAGATAGGGCGCTAATTATAGGTTGACAAAATGAATCTTACAATCAGGAATATTCCGGATGATGTAATTAACAAAATAAGAACACTCTCACAAATGGAAAAGAGAAGTTTAAATAATGAGATATTGTTTGTTTTAGAGCGGGGAATACAAGAAGAAGTGCAACATTTTTTTAATATAAAAAGGAATATCAGCAAAAATGTCCAGATCAGCACTTGGAAAAGATTATCAAAAGAATGGCAGGATGATAGATCTACTGCTGAAATAATTAATGATATTTATAATAGTAGAACTTTAGGCCGTGAGTTTCAATTATGATACTGTTTGATACGGATATTTGCATAGAAATATTACGGGGTAATGAAGTAGTTATTGAAAAACTATTAAGGTGTGACGAAAGGGTAGCAATATGTTTTATGACTGTTGGTGAATTATTTTATGGGGCTGAGAGATCGAAATATAAATTTAAAAATTTAAATCTTGTCGATGAATTTATTTTATCTATTGATATAATCAATACAGATTTTGGAATACTTAGAAAATTTGGTGAATTGAAATCAAATTTATATGAAAAAAATATCATGTTATCCGATGCTGACATTTTAATCGCATCAACAGCTTTAACAAAATGTTCAAAACTTATAACTGGTAATGTCAAACATTTCAACAGATTTGAAAACCTTGTAATAGAAAATTGGATTAGATAAGGAACTGGGTTTAAATAACTTTTCCGTTATTGCGCTCAGATTTAGGATAGTTTAACAGCACGCTCGCAGGTGGGACTGAGTTGTTCACTTGCCGGCGTACCGTTCTTAGACGGAGGCATGTGGGCCCTGGGTGGTGAAATACGCTGGTTTGTTCCGGATCATGCTTCGTGCTTCGAATGTACTCTGACCGACGAAGACAGAAAACATGCTCATGAACGACAATCATGTTCAGGATTCAGCAACCAGACACTTGACGCCATTGCACAACCTGTGCCTTCGACAATAAGCACAACAGCCGTAATTGGCGGGCTCCTGGCCCAGGAAGCCATGCGTCACCTTTACGGATGGGAAGTAACCCACGGGGAAGCTATTGTTTATAATGGCCTGACCATGACGATGCACAGGACTACTCTACCACGTGACCCCAATTGTTCCTGTCATCTCCCATACCGGGAAGTGATTGAGCTCAATTCCGGTGTGGCTGAAACAACGGCTTGAGACCTTTTGGAACAGGCAAAAAAAGATCTGGGAAAACTTGCCATTCTGGAGCTGGGCCGTGATTTGTTGCTGGGATTTCATTGTAAGGGGTGTGGCCGGTATGAACCTGTGGATGAGCTCCTGGGTAAGGTGGATGAAGCTAAAAGGATCTGTGAGTACTGCGGCAAGACCCGAGATGCCGAAATAATTTCCCGGCTGGACCGAAGCGAATTGCAAGCAGATCGGCCACTCAGTGAACTGTGTGTGCCGCAGGGTGAAGTCTTGGCAGTGCGGGGTGGAAAAAATGGAGACAGGTTGCGGCTGTTTGAACTTACAGGTGATGTGGAGAGGTTTTGGGGGTGAAGCGGGTTAGGAATTACGAGTTACGAATTACGAATTGCGGGTTGCGGGTTACGGGAGTGCGGCGTTTGGGTTTCAATTTG
>JAJSZO010000235.1 GCA_030262795.1 Deltaproteobacteria bacterium
CCTTATTATGTTATACATAAGCCATATATCGTCAAGAACTAATTACCCAAAAATAACCATATGAAGACAAAAAGGAGTTTAGTGATGCACAGAAAAATATCAATTATTATTTTGTCATTATTGTTGATAGTCGGATTTTCAACGTCCGGTTCTACAGCCAAGTTACCTGCTCCTGAAAAAGGGGGAGACGGCTTCAAATCGGTAAGCATGGAAGAAGCAAAAAAACTTCACGAAAATGGTGCGACAATGATTGCATGCCACAGTCACACAACCGATTTCATGAAGGGTCATCCTTCCGGCACAATCCACATAACGTGTTTGGTTCCAAAGGACCACAAACGCACTGATATGCCACTGAGCGAAGTCAACTTTGACATAGCACAGCTTCCAAAAGACAAAAATACTCCCATTATAACCTATTGCGCGTCAAACACATGATGGAAATCCTATCACGCCGCCAGTTTGGCGGTTACTGATGGCTACAAGAATGTTTACTGGATGAGAGATGGTATCAATGGGTGGAAAAAGGCAGGGTATGCCACGAAAGGCAACCCGGAACTTCTTGATGCCCTGATTGCTGTAAACAAGAACGATTTTGCCACGCTAATTATCACCGAAAGTAATGCCAGAAAATTAAAAAATTGTACGTTTGTAGATTTTCGTGATGAAGCGAAGTTTAAGAAAGGTCATGTTAAGGGGGCCAACTGCGTTGATTACGGCAACATGTTCTCAAAACCCATGATGGAGGAGCTAAACAAGAGCAATTCCCTGATCATTATTCACGATGTCCCGGCAGTCGCAGGTGTCATTGCCGCGACTTTGAAGCTTATGGACTACCCAAATATATATATCCTCAAATAGTATCCTATTCAAAAACTAATGAAGACCGGCTCTGTGACGAATTATACCAAATCTTGACGATTGAAGAGAAGAATCCATATGGCGATATAACTTAAATCTTCAATCTCTTGACATTACACACCCATTTATATAGTAAGACTTGTTAGTTTGTTTGTAACAATTTTCCATAGAGACTATGGGTTATTGCACAGCTTTCTTAACGAAAAGCCGGAAATTATAACAAAATATTATTACTGAAAAAGGAGAATCTTATGAACATTTTATTTTTTGGTCCAAACGGCAGCGGAAAAGGAACTCAGGGAGCTATTGTAAAGGATAAATACAATGCTGCTCACATTGAATCAGGCGCTATTTTTCGTGACAATATCAAAGGCGGTACTGAGCTTGGTAAACAGGCCAAGGAATATATCGACAAGGGCGAATTAGTACCGGACGGAATTACAATACCAATGATACTCGACCGCCTGAAGCAAGATGATTGTAAAAACGGCTGGCTACTCGACGGCTTTCCAAGAAACAAGAACCAGGCAATAAAGCTTGATGAAGCGCTTAAGGCAGAAGGTATGAAGCTTGATATTGTTGTGGAAATACTTCTTGATCGCCAGATAGCCAAAGACAGAATCATGGGACGCAGACTTTGTGTAAATGATAACAATCATCCCAACAATATCTTTATTGACGCCATTAAGCCCGATGGAGACAAATGCCGGGTATGCGGTGGCGAATTAACCAAAAGAGCCGACGATCAGGATGAGGGGGCCATCGACAAACGCCACGGCATTTACTATGACGCAGACACAGGAACACTTGCAGCAGCATATTATTTCAAAAACATCGCTGAAAAAGGCGGAGCCGTTAAGTACATTACTCTGGATGGTGCCGCTGATATAAAATCAGTTACAACAGAGCTTGTTTCAAAACTGTAGAAAAAACTCAATTCAACCCTAAAATTACCTGGTCCCTGTATGTGCCCGGATCTTAAATTTAAAATCTGGGCACATTTTTTTCTTGCTATGTGATTAAATATTATTTATATTAATAATTTTATTAAATTAGGTTAAAAACCATCTATATTTTCTGATGGAAAGAAGGGGGCGAGGAGTTTGAAGGAAATTCAAGTCAAGGTTTTTGACAATGACCTTGAAAAGGCTATGCGTATTTTGAAGAAAAAGATTCAGAATGACGGCCTTTTTAAACGGCTGAAGCTAAAAAAAAGCTATGAAAAGCCGAGCGAGCATAAACGTCGTAAACAACGCGAAGCTTTAAGAAGACGGAGAATCACAGCTTCTAAAAGATACAGGTAATAAGGACTCGTCCAAAAACAACCTCACATTTTGATGCGCCGATCCATCTCGCATGACTGCGTTGGTCGTCGGTTAAATAGCTCTGCTATTCGCCCTCCTTGCGTCTTGACATACGAGTACCTCGGCACAAATGTAAATTTATTTTTGTGCGAGCCCTTAGATCAAAAATAAATGAACTTGAACCCGGCAAGAATATTAATTTTTGCCGGGTTTTTTGTGACTATGGATTCAAATTACCATTACAATAAATGCATAGAAACCATGTACTGCCTGAAAAGGTTTGGGATCAAACTTGGCCTTTCAACCATCAGAAGCATGATGCATGGCCTGGGGAATCCTCAGAACAGCTTTTCGTGCGTACACGTTGCAGGAACAAACGGAAAAGGCTCAATAGCATCCTCCCTTGCTTCAATCCTTAAAGAATCAAACTACAGAGTAGGGCTTTATACTTCACCTCATCTTGTTCATTTTAATGAAAGGATACAAATAAACAACAAGCCTGTTTCAAATGAAAATATTGTTGAAGCATATGAAGCAGTAAAAAATGTATGCACAAATGTATGCACAGGAAAACGTGAGCCGACTTTTTTTGAATACTCTACCGCAATGGCACTTTATGAATTCGGAAGACAAAAAGTGGACTGGGCTGTAATAGAAACAGGAATGGGAGGAAGGCTTGACGCAACCAACATTATAAAACCCGCTTTGTCCATAATTTCCAACATATCACTTGAACACAGAACGTATCTTGGGAACACCATAAAAGAAATTGCCGGTGAAAAAGGCGGAATAATAAAAAATAACATACCTGTTGTAATCGGAGCCCGACAAAAAAGTGCAATTTCTACCCTGAAAGATATTTCTAAACAAAAGTCAGCGCCATTTTTTTGTTTTGGTGACGAATTTAAGGTAAGAAGAAACAAAAATAAAAGCTTTAATTACTTTGGAATAGAAAATACATGGCGCAATCTGCGCACAGGATTGCAGGGAAGCCACCAGGTAGACAATGCAGGGCTTGTTCTTGCGGCATGTGAGCTGCTAAATAAAAACAAAGCAGAAATTTCCTTCAAGAGCATACAAAAGGGGCTTGAAAAAAATTACTGGCCCGGAAGGCTGGATATAGTTTCTGAAAATCCCTTGATAATCCTTGACGGAGCGCACAATTTAATAGCCACAAGAAGACTTGTACAATATCTTTCAAAAAATCTTTCCAACAGAAACATAACTCTTGTAGCAGGGATCTTAGATGACAAGCCGTATTTTTCCATGATTAAAGCACTCTGTTCCGTATGCCATAGGGCTATATTAACCCAGCCAAAGATAAACAGGGCTCTGCCGCCTGAAAAGCTTTACCCCGCAGCAAAAGAAGTGATTTCAGATATAAAAAGCATTCCCGACGTCAGCCAGGCCATAAAACACGCCATGGATACCACTCCAAAAAACGATGCAATATGCATAGCCGGGTCACTTTACCTGATTGGCGAAGCAATCGAATATTTTAA
>JAJSZO010000236.1 GCA_030262795.1 Deltaproteobacteria bacterium
ACAAAACTGTTTGTGCCTGATAATCTCTTGATTACTCATTATAACCTCCTTTTAGCATGTTTATTGGTTAAAAATTTGGTGCCTCTATGCTATCAGGAGGTTATTCTTTGTTAAGGAGATAATATATTTTTATTGTGTTATAATAAGAGGTTATGCTTCTTTCGTTTTAATATATAACGCTGGTAGTTTTGTTAGTTTGTCATCCTTTATAACGGTGAGGGTAAATTTTCAAGGACTTTTTTTCCTTTTTTAGCTGCATGATGAACGCTCACCCTCTTAATCCCTAAAATTTTAGCAACATCTGTTGCTTTATGCCCTGTCTCTTCTACAGCCAAATACGCCAACAAAGCCCGCGCGTCAGAAATTAATCGTTTTCTGCTTCCTGAGCAAATTAATTCAGGCGACAAGTCCAATCGCTCAGCCACAACCTCAATCAATTCCTTGATAGGGCGTTTAGGCTTATATTTCTTTTCAAGTAGCCTCTCGGATTTCTGGAGTACTGCGCCAACAAAACCACCGCTACCGAGTATTCTTTGATCAGATTTTTCTCTGTCTTCCTTTTTCAACCCCAACAACCCTGCTTTGCCCCCCCGCTGCTTCGAACCAATCCACCACCTTGCAATTCAGACCGCCTGCCCTGCTTTATCCCTTTTTCCACAAATTGTTGGTATCTTCGGCGGGCTTCTTTTAAGTCTTTTCCAAAAAATCTGAGAACATCTTCAACTGTTTTTTCAGCGAGAGATTTTTCTGGTATATCTGGTTGATCTGGTTTCTCTCGTTTATTTGGTTTGTTTGGAATCAGGGGATTCTTGCGACGGCCAAGGATAGCGCTGTGACCAGACCACGGATATTTCCAGAGATTTTAGATCTTCGACCAGCTTTGCTCTTAGAAGCTATTTCAGTAGGTAATTTTTTTGAGTGTTTAACTTCCGTGGTGACACAACTATCCACTGTATCTAAAAGTAATGCTTAAATTTAAAAATAAAAATTTCTCCTCAATACTGGACAATCATGTACATCAGCCTTATAGTAAGAGTAGAGAAATTTACTTTTATGGAGGCGCATTATGGGGCTCGTTTCAAAAAAAGATAAATGGCGGCTATCTGACTCATTGTGGAATGAAATTGAACCTCTATTGCCGCCGAGAAAGCCACATCCCCTTGGATGTCACAATCCGCGCGTGCCAGATAAAAACGCCATGGAGGCTATTTTGTTCGTACTGCGTACAGGCTGCCAATGGAACTCACTTGATACAACTGGTATCTGTTCATGTTCATCTGCTTACCGCCGTTTTCGAGAATGGCTTGCTGCCGATGTTTTCAAAAAGTTTTGGGACCAGGAGCTTATAAAGTATGACGAACTTCTAGGAATAGAATGGTCTTTTTGCTCTATGGATGGAGCTATTACAAAGGCCCCTCTTGGAGGCGAACTTACAGGACCCAATCCTACAGACCGCGCTAAATCTGGCACAAAGCGTAGTCTTTTGACAGATGAGCATGGAATTCCTCTCAGCATTGTTGTGGCAGGGGCAAATCGCCACGACATGAAGCTGACTTGTCCAACTTTGGAAAATATTGAGGTCAAACGGCCTGAACCAACAAACGAACACCCACAAGGGTTGTGCCTTGATAAAGGATATGATTATAACGAAGTGCGAGCCTTAGCGAAAGAGTTCGGTTTCACTGCACATATGGTCCCACGCGGGAAAGAAGCGCAGATGATAAAAAAACAAGTAGGTTACAAAGCACGACGTTGGGTGATAGAGAGGAGTCATTCATGGTTAAATCGTATCCTATTCAAATTCCGTGGTAAATTAATTTACTTAAAAAATAACTTATTGATATTACACTATTTATTTTTTTTAAAGTTCAAATTTTTCAGTTTTACCACGGAATTTGAATAGGATACGTTGAATCGTTTCCGTCGAATATTAATTCGGTGGGAAAAACGAGCGGACACCTTTCTGGCAATGCTTCATCTGGCCTGTGGTATAATAACTTGGCGTTTTCTCTAAAACTGCCTTAATAAAACAGTAACTTTTAATGGTCAAAGGAGAAAGTATATTTACTGCATAGCAAAATGCGACCTTTATGAATAACTCCTATTGAAATCTATTCAAATTTTTAGCAAACTATTATGTCAACTATGAAAAATGGATCTCACTCAACGGTGTAAGCTGCCTACTGAAATAGCCTCTTAGTGCGTTCAAGTGGATATAACGTATTAATTCTAATGGGTAAGGGTCTTCTTCACAGACGACAGATTTGTAACGATTTTGAAAAAGATGCCCACTTCGCCGATGACGAATGTTACTGCATATCCGGTCATAAGTCGGCGCATCACTGTGCTAAGCGGCGTAGTACCAGTACGTAACAAAATATGGAAGTGGTTCGGGATCAAAGCCCATGCATAGCACTGCGTTTGTGTTTCTTCCAAGACCACAGCGAATCGTTCCAGAAAGGAAGTGCGATCTTTGTCATCCCAAAAGATTTTTCGGCGTTCAATTCCTCGGGCCATTACATGTTGAAGGACACCGGGGGCATCAAGTCTGGCTTGGCGTGGCATAGGTTATCTATCAAAAACGTCTGCGGGTAAATCAAATTTTTCTATTAGATCATCAAGTGCATATGACAAAATGAGCGTCTTTTTGCCATGCGACTTGATTGGGTAAGACGTATGGGTCTCGGGGTCATAAAATTTGGGGTGTCTGCCTTTGCCTGTCACATAAATAATGCCGTACCTCTTGAGCATTTTTATTAATTTTCTTAATTCTAACGGCTTAGGCATAGTTTATTTCGGTAGTTAATTGCTGAAGATTATCATTGGGAATAGACATTAATGATTTTTTTATAGACATCTTCAGACTCCTGGAAGACTGCTTGGCTTCTAATTCGTTATATAACCTCCAATACTTACCATGCGCTGGGTCAAGAATTGTATTAATCGCATCGTGTTCTACCGCTGTTAAAACATATTCCTTTATGGAATCAGCTAATGCTTTTAAAGCATCCTTATCATCTTTACCGTGGGAAGAAACTGTAAAATCCAGACAACGGGCAACAACCACATCGTTTTCTTTGGTTAATAATATATGTAGTGCCGGACTTTCCCATAAACTACCAATCTTAAATCTTACCCTCTTTGCTTTCATACCTTTCATAGTTGCCTCTCCTTAAATGTCCTAGTACTCCGTCCCAGAAGTTCTGACTTGTTTTCTGGATGTTTATATTCCGTGGAATCACAGTTTCTATTGAACCACATTTTCAATATATACATTATAGTTGTTGCCCAATAAGCAATAAACACAATATGAAGTGTTATGTTCAACTAAAAACCACAATATATTGCATAAAAACCTTATTTAGCAACAACTCTATTGTTGATATTGCAGAATATTTATGTGAAAAATAGGTTCAATACAATACCATTTTTGCAGATTACAAATTGCCAGTAAATCGTTCAGAACTTATGGGACGGAGTACTAGTTAGGGTATTTTCTATTAAAAAAGGAAGCAATGCATACCATGATATCCATTCTCCAGGAGTTTTTTGTCGGGTAGAAATACGGCGCGCTCAGCTTTAGGTGGAGAGTTTCCATCATGCACCCTTTCGATTTGTGCAGTGGGTTCCTAATTCCACCATGGCTAACGTTTCCGCAAG
>JAJSZO010000237.1 GCA_030262795.1 Deltaproteobacteria bacterium
CAATTTACACAGTAAATGCCATTATTTAAGCAGATATTGAAAATTTAGTACAATACAGCCCCATATGCCCTAATAATAGTGTTAAAGAGTTGTTCAACACCAAACGCATAAAATACGATAACTCCTTGAAATTAAAATAAAATACTAACCACGGGAAATACCAGAGAGCCAGATTAGTTTGAAACCTTTAGTGGAACTGCAATCAATATATTTGCAGAAATAGTTGTAGATTCAATGCTATTGATTCTGTGAAAACGTATGAAAAATGGGCAGTATAGAAATGCGGCAAATTATTTTATTGGTATAAATTATGCTGATACACAACATGCTCAACCCTTAAATTTTCAATTCGGTTCCGGTTTATCCGGATTAGGATAGAATTTCGCGTGCTTTTATTATATCTTTTTTGATTTGTTCCGATAGTTCTGAAATATTTGAGAACTTTTTTTCATTTCTTAATCTATCTATAAAGTTGACACGGATCTTCTGACCGTAAATATTTTCTTCAAAGTCAAGGATATGAACCTCAACAGTAAAGATGTTATCATCAAAAGTCGGGCTATATCCGATATTTGCAACCCCTTTAAATTTTTCCCCCTTGCATTCAACTGTAACAGCATATACTCCAATTTTCGGGCGTAGTTCATCATATAGACTTATATTAGCAGTGGGGAAACCAAGGAGTTTTCCCCCTCTGTCACGTCCAACCTCAACCTTGCCTCTTATCTGGTAATGCCTGCCCAATAGTTTTTGGGATTCAGCAACTTTTCCGGCCATAACCAGTTCACGTATTTTTGTGCTACTGATTTTTTCAGAATAAGTTTTTGATATATGTAACTCGTTGATTACGATTACCTCAAAGCCACATTTGTTGCCCAAAATTTTCAACAGGTTTATATTGCCTTCACGATTTTTTCCGAAAATATAATCTTCGCCCACCGCAATTGCTTTAATCCCGATGCGTTTTACAAGGATATCTTCCACGAAGTTTTCAGCAGGTATGGCTGCAAACTCCTGTGTAAAAGGAATGCAAATAAGAACGTCAATACCTGCTTTTTTTATTAGTTCTACCTTCTGTTCATAAAGGGTAATAAGAGGTGGATTATTATTTTTTTTTAATACTCTAATAGGATGAGGTTCAAAAGTCATGGCGATTGATGTGCCATTAAGTGCTATAGCTTTCTCATTCAGATTACGAAAAAGCTCCTGATGTCCAAGATGTACACCATCAAAATTACCTATCGTAATAACAGCATTTTTGTATGGGGTTGTTATCTTATTTATATCTTCAATAATTATCATGCCTGATTTTTCCTGCTAACAATCCTTATAACAGCAATTCTAATTTTGGCATTTTGTAGGTTGGGTTGAGGTACGAAACCCAACGATTATGCGAATAATTTGTTAAATTTGTTGGGTTTCGCTCTGCTCAACCCAACCTACTGTGATCAAATGCCATAATTAGAATTGCTGTCCTTATAATAATGGACTTGACAAGAATAAATAAAAAGAATAAATAAAATACTTTCCGTATAAAATCAACCTTTAATTTTTACAACCTAAGTCGTAGGTACAACTATGCCGAAGTGGCGGAACTGGTAGACGCGCTAGGTTCAGGGTCTAGTGGGGGTATCTTCGTGGGAGTTCGAGTCTCCCCTTCGGCACCATCCTAAAAAAATTAGCCACAATCTTAACAGGTTGTGGCTTTTCGACAGTATTTCTCTCATAGGTTGAGTGGTCAGATAGTTGATCTTTCGACCACTTACAGTTATCTCTTCTTTTGGGCTTTTTGAATCTTCGCCCACGTATCGCGCAGAGTTACCGTACGATTGAATACTAATTTATTGTCAGATGAATCAACGCAGAAATACCCAAGCCGTTCAAACTGGTATCTGCTTTCCTGTGCGGCGCCTGTTAGACTTGGTTCTACACGGCACGAAGTCAGAATTTCAAGAGAATTCGGATTCAACCAATCTTTGAAATCTTCAGCTTCTTTTTTGTCGCCGGGATTTACGGTAGTAAATAAATGATCGTAAAGACGCACTTCCGCTTCTATTGAGTGGGCAGCAGAAACCCAGTGCAGAGTTGCCTTAACCTTGCGTCCGTCCGGAGAGTCTCCACCTTTTGTTCTATGATCATATGTGCAGTGAAGTTCAATAATTTCACCTGTATGCTCGTCCTTTACCACTTCCACGCATGTTATAAAATACGCATATCGCAGACGCACTTCGCGGCCAGGCGCCAGCCGATAGAACTTTCTCGGCGGGTCTTCACGGAAATCTTCTTGTTCTATATAAAGTACGCGAGAAAAAGGAACCTTGCGTGTTCCCATACCAGGATCTTCAGGATTGTTAATGGCGTCCAGCTCTTCCACAAGGTCTTCAGGATAATTGTCAATAATTACCTTGATGGGGCGCAACACTGCCATGACTCGCGGGGCTCGTTTGTTCAGATCTTCCCGGACGCAATATTCGAGCATGGCCATATCAACCATACTGTCTCGCTTGGCGACACCAATACGATCGCAGAAATTGCGTATTGACTCGGGTGTGTATCCGCGTCTCCGCAAGCCGGAAAGTGTGGGCATTCGAGGATCATCCCATCCATTAACATGTCCCTTTTCTACAAGTTCCACAAGCTTCCTTTTGCTCAACACTGTGTAACTGAGATTTAAGCGGGCAAACTCTATTTGTTGTGGATGACATTCCATTTCAAGTTCATCAAGAAGCCAGTCGTACAAAGAACGGTTGTTCTCAAATTCCAGCGTGCAGATGGAATGAGTGATACCTTCTATTGAATCTGAAAGACAGTGGCTGAAGTCATACATGGGATAAATGCACCAGTTGTATCCTGTCCTGTGATGGTAAACACGCCTGATACGGTACAGAGCAGGATCCCTCATAATCAGGTTAGGTGCTGACATATCAATTTTTGCCCTGAGAACACAAAAGCCGTCTTCAAATTCCCCTGCTCTCATGCGCTCGAATAGATTGAGATTTTTCTCGACCGAGCGGTTCCGATACGGACTTTCTTTTCCGGATTCCGTCAGGGTACCTCGATGCTTTCTTATTTCCCCGGCACTCAGATCACAGACGTAAGCCTTGCCTTTGTTGATCAACTGAACGGCGAACCGATACAGTTGCTCAAAGTAGTCAGATGTATAAAAAAGCCTGTTATTCCAGTCAAATCCAAGCCATTTGATATCTGATTTTATTGATTCCACATATTCAACATCTTCCTTGCTCGGATTAGTATCATCAAATCTTAAATTGCATATTCCATTGTTTTCGGTTGCAATGCCGAAATTAAGACATATTGACTTTGCATGCCCGATATGCAAATAGCCGTTAGGCTCCGGTGGAAATCGGGTGACTACTTTGCCGTCGTTTTTGTTTGCTTTTATATCTTCGGCAATAATATTTCGTATGAAATCGGATGAGGTTGCGGAATTTGTACTGTTCAATTTAGACATATATATTTTTCTCCATAAAAAAATAGAAAATATAGTGCGTCGCACATGAAATGATATTCATGCAATTGCGTTATGCTCGTACTTTCAAGGCGTTATTGAGTCGAAATGGTATCAATCCATGTGCGACGCACTATAAGTTTATCCTGTTTTTAAGTTGTCACATGCCTTATTATGT
>JAJSZO010000238.1 GCA_030262795.1 Deltaproteobacteria bacterium
TTATCGCCGCAGTAAGAGTGGTCTTACCATGATCTATATGACCGATAGTACCTACATTAACATGCGGCTTGGTCCGCTCAAACTTCTCCTTAGCCATATCACCATCCTCCTCTGATTTGTCGCAATAACTATTACAACAGTTTATTGTTCTTTTATATATACTGAAGCCCACGACCGGGATTGAACCGGTGAACCTCTTCCTTACCAAGGAAGCGCTCTACCGACTGAGCTACGTGGGCAATAATATTTTTACTCGGGTTTCGCGCACATCTATTTATAAAAAACTATGATAGACCTTCGAAATTTCGGTTTGGAGCGGGAGACGAGATTCGAACTCGCGACCTCCAGCTTGGAAGGCTAGAGCTCTACCAGCTGAGCTACTCCCGCTCAAAAAGACCTTTACTTTGAACAAACTGAAACGTTTTGAAACCGACTCATTATAATGTGCTGAAATCTTGATGCATAAGGGTTTGCGAAAACCGCAGGCATACCCGTGGATATGTCGATAATTTTCGCGAATCCTTGATGCGCAAAAGATCAGTGCAGATCAAGCCAAAAATTGCTCAATTTAGGTTTAAGATGGTGGTGGGGGGAGGATTTGAACCTCCGAAGGCTTTGCCGACAGATTTACAGTCTGTTCCCTTTGACCACTCGGGAACCCCACCTTGTCGTTTTTGTGCAGAATAAAAAATTTCAGCATTACCTTAAGGAACGTAGACGAAATAACTTCCCCAACTATGCATCATAGCCTCAGGCCACCTTTGCCCAATTTCAAATCCAGTCTCAAATCACAAAAATATCAAAATAGCTCGCTATTCTATCAACTTTTGTGATCTGAGCCTATATTTGCGGTTTGGGCAAATCTGACCCAAATCTATGCGCCTACTTGTGGAAGTTAATTCGTCCACGTTCCTAATGAAGCCAGCGGAGGGACTCGAACCCCCGACCCACTGATTACAAATCAGTAGCTCTACCAGCTGAGCTACGCTGGCATATCAGGATAATAAAATTAATATTCTTGATTCTTATTAAAAAAGGATAAATAACCGTCTCTTCTATAAATATCAAATTCTTTTACTGGGCATTATTTATGTTTAAACCTAATGATGATTAAATATCAAACTTTTTTTTACAATATCATCTTTTTTCTTTATTTTTCAATCCTAATCATTCAAAATCTTCAAAGCTGGAGATAAAAATATTGAAAATATCGGTCTCAAACAGCTATAAACCCTCAACTGCCGCAAAATAAGCTGCAGGAACTATGTTAAAATTTGAATTAACTTACTTTTTATAAAAATAAATTAATTAACAAAATATAAGACCTTGACAATGATACATTTTGTTGTGTAATCGAACAATAAATATTTTTTGTAAATCAATTTCGCTTTATATATTAAGGAACGTGGACGAAACAACTTCCACAACTATGCATTACAGCTTCAGGCCGCCTTTGTTCGACCCAAATCTGTGAGCTTACTTGGGGAAGTTATTTCGTTCACGTTCCTAAAGGAATCTAAGTTGATAAATTTACGCATAATTTTTATATTGGTTTTAATACTATTTTTAATGTGCGGATGCGTCCATACATTGCAAAAGACTCCCGTTTATCAGGATAAAGATTCTGCTCTATCTGAATTAAAAAGTCCTCCTGACACAAAGCCGACTCATAAGACAAACAATCCGGATAAAAAATCCTCTCTTATTAGTATTGTCGAAACCGACCATAGCAAATCAGAAGTTAAAAACGAAAACTATACAGTAAATAATTCAGAACAGTGCGATATTATAATAAATAAAAAAATACAGTCTATTCTGGATGAGGCTCTTGATTTCTGCCAGGTATCCCAGGATTTCTGGCAAAAAGGAGAGCTTGAAAATGCTCTTGAGTCTCTTGATCAGGCCTACTCTTTAATTTTGGATGTTGATAGTAATGACGTTCCAAATCTAATACAGCAAAAAGAAGACCTGCGTTTTATGATTTCAAAACGCATTCTAGAAATCTACGCGTCCCGCAATATAGTCGTAAATGGAAATCATAACGCAATACCAATAGTAATAAACAAGCATATTAAGGCTGAAATAGATCGCTTCACAACTGGAGGAGAAAAAAAATTTTTCAGGAAAGCCTACAAACGTTCAGGCAAATATCGCCCGTATATAGTATCGGAACTTAAAAAAGCCGGTCTTCCTGTTGAATTGTCATGGCTTCCTCTCATCGAAAGTGGATTTAATGTGGTTGCGCTTTCAAAAGCCAGGGCACTCGGCCTTTGGCAGTTTATTCCATCAACCGGCTACAAATTCGGTCTTAAACGTGATATCTTCATTGATGAAAGAATTGATCCTGTCAAGTCAACAAAAGCCGCTATAGCTTACCTGAAAGAGCTGCATAACATTTTTGGCGACTGGAACACAGTTCTTGCGTCGTATAATTGCGGAGAGGGAAGAGTGCTTCGTGTAATACGAAGTCAGAATATAAACTACCTTGACGATTTCTGGGATCTATATCAAAGGCTTCCGATGGAAACCGCCAGATATGTCCCCAGATTCCTTGCAACTCTGTATATAGTCAAAAATCCGAAAAAATACGGACTTGATTCAATAAAAATAGATTCTCAATCAGAATATGAGACTGTATCTGTGTCAAAACAGATACATCTTAATAAGATAGCAAAAAATATAGGAATTTCCAATAAAATACTAAAAGAACTCAATCCGGAGCTGCGATACGATATATTGCCCTCTGATCAATATCCTCTGCGAGTTCCACCCGGCAAATGTGAAGTACTGCTTTCAAAGCTGGATGAAATACCGATCTGTTCTCCACCTAGAGGTACAAGAATTGTGTACCACAAGGTAAGGCCAGGTGAGACTCTTTCAACCATAGCAAGACGATACCGTACAAATGTCAAAAACATTGCACGGGCAAACAATATACGTAAAAACAATTTAATCGTAGCAGGCAAAAAACTTAAAATTCCACAAAAGGGAGCAGTATACCTGGCTCATAAGCCAAAATATTTGCATACATCAAAATATATCGTAAAACGTGGTGATTCTTTGTGGATTATCGCCAGGCGTTTTGATACTACAACAAAAAAACTTCAGAAGCTGAACAACCTTTTAAATACAAATCTTCATATTGGACAGGTGCTAAAAATACCCGGTCAAAAGGCAAGCCCTGCACCGACAAAAACATATCTGGTAAAACGCGGAGATAGCCCCTTCATGATAGCAAAACAACATAACGTACCCCTTAAGTACTTTTTACGCACAAATAATCTAACAGCCGGAAGCAAGATATATCCAGGACAAAAAGTATTTGTTAAATAGTGCCCGAACGAAAACTAGAAAATTTTTTCAAGTTCAAGGAAGGCGTAAATTTTAACCGCAGGAATACATGGGGGTATTTTGAGGATTAAAATTTGCACCTGACGCAGAAATTGGGGAAATTAGCAGTTTTCGTTCAGGCACTAAATACTTGAGTTTTCGAAAAATAGTTTGCAGAGATTTTGGGTTATTGGCATATAATTTGCTCTAATGATGTAATTTTGGTCAGGCAGCTAAAATTTTAAAAAAGTTCTGGACA
>JAJSZO010000239.1 GCA_030262795.1 Deltaproteobacteria bacterium
ATAGCAGCATAATAGGAAGGATCATATGCGGCGATGACGATTTGTTTAAACAATTTATCGGCTTTCACATGGCAAGGCACAAAAAAGTGATAGGAAAGCCTGCCGTTTTTTAAAACCGCGTTAAAATCCTTGATCCACTTGACCTTAAAGGACTGACCATTGATTTTAACGAAAATAAAATAATCATATTCAGCGATATGTGAGAACGCTTTTTTTTTCACCGCCGCAACTTCGGCCGGTTCCAGTGAACTATTTTGGTTTTGATCGTAATCCATAGCGATCATGCTGCTGAACATCTCATCGAAATGCCACTCGACTCCAAATCCTGCCAGACCTTGATTGTCGAACACGATGTTCAATCGCTGCGCAATAAATACATGCGGATGGGCAATCACCTCGGAGCTCATGCACAACACATTCAGAAAAAGAATCAGATATAATACCTGCTTTTCAGGTCGAATCATTTGTGTCTCACCATCAGCTATTCTATTTTCAGGAAAAGTTTTTGAATCCGGCTTTTCGGGCAAAAGTATTGTTCTCCCTCTCAGCATTTATTTCTGAGTTATTTGCAGACGATTACCTTTTTCATGAGTTTACAGAGGATGCGGCACTTCCCCTGATGCGCTTCTGAGGAAGACCAGGCTTCCCACCTCGCAGCCGATGTGTTTTGCGATCACCGAGCACTTTGCCTTGAGTACAAAAAAGATATCTTTTTTAACATCGCTGAGTGTCTCGTAGTTCCCCTGTCCCTTGGCTATGATTAGATCGGCGTTTTCAAACCGTTGTTTAAATCCTTCTGAACATTCAGTTAGGATTGTTCCGGGGGCGTCAGAACCGTTATCAATAACTTCAACAAGATCAGCTATGCCTGTTACTTGGGCATCAACAAGACATGCATCGTTAAGGATCGGACTTCCCTTTACTACAAGGGTTATTTTCTTGAGCGGCATTTGCTCAATGAGCAAGCGGTCAAAGACAATTTCCCCGGTGTTGTCAACCAGATAGAGAATATCTTTCGCTTCCGATACCGCTTTGCGAAACTTCTCTATATCTCCTGCAAGCGGCGCTGTCAACGCATGCTCAATTGCATTGTGAACCTGAGTTTCGTTTATATGACAATTTACACCGGAATCAATGATATTACCCGCAATCGCTAAGCGAATTGCCGTATGCAATGGCTCGTGAGATCGCTTGATCCGCTCTTTAAGTTCCGGATAAAGCTCCAACGCGAAATAGTTAAAACGATCCTTAATGTCACGGTACGGGTCGTTGTTGCCTGTCATCTGACGAATCAGACGGTGGATACGTTGTGCCATAAGCGGGGGAGATTCCTGTAAATTTATCTCGCTCACTGCGCGCAACACCTTGCGGAGCACCTGCTCGTGGATTGTCTCATTATCAGTCGTAAGCCTGGCAGCCTCAAGAGTCTGTCGGAGAAAACATGGAATACATTCAAAATAAGTTTTCATAATTTACACCCAGTAGTTCCTTTCACCAGCGACCGTCGCTGAAACGATGTCTCCTTTTTCAATCTTTCCCGGCACAGGGCCTGCAGCCTGGAAGACATATGAGATTTGCATTCATAGATTGAATGTGATAATTTTGAAATCGCTTACTCATTATGTACTTCCTTAGTTGGAGGTACATACTATTACTACAACGGTAAATTCTTAGAGCCTGTTTGAAAACCGGGAAATATTTGCATGGAAAAAACTACAAACAATGATCAAGATGGTCTGTTAAAATCTAATAATGAATCGGACAATACACAACGACCAAATATTATTACAATTATGTGTGCTCTGTATATTTTTGGGTTGTTTTTTACAATTTTCGCACCTTTCAGCGAAGCAGCATGGTCTATAGGCTTTTGGTATCCGCCATATTTAGCTTTTTCAGCAGTAATCAGCTTGATCTGTGTATACGGCTTTTGGAAAATGAAGAAATGGTCGATAATGCTTTATTTGATATTTATTGCCGTTAATCAGATTGTAATGCAGTCAATGGGCTTATGGATACCTGCCACGATAATTATACCTGGTGTCGTTGTATTTATCGTATTATCCCAATACGGTAAAATGATTTAGCCTTTCGTCCACGTTCCCTAATGTTTCAGTCTTATTTTTATGGAATTTGCATGTGCATCAAGTCCTTCTATTTCAGCAAGGCGGATTATGTCTTTTGCTTCTCGTTTGAAGGCTTCTTTAGAATAATGAATTAAACTTGTCTTCTTGACAAAGTTATCTACAGATAGCGCTGAAGCAAATCTGGCTGCTCCTGCGGTAGGAAGTACATGATTTGGTCCTGCCATGTAATCTCCGACAGGCTCCGGCGTGTAATCCCCGATAAATATAGCTCCGGCATTTCTGATTTTTCCGATATGCTCAAATGGATTGTCTATGTTAAGCTCCAGATGTTCAGGGGCAATTCTGTTTGCAAGTTCTATGCAGCTTGTGAGATCAGGCATAACTATAATTGCTCCGAAACTGTCAAGAGATTTTCCAGCGATATCTTTTCTATTCAGATATTTTAACTGTTTTTCTACTGCTATATAAACGGCTTTAGCTGTGTCTTCGGAAGTTGTTACAAGTACAGCGGATGCCATTGTATCATGTTCTGCCTGTGAAAGCAGATCAGCCGCTATGAATTCCGGGTTCGCAGAGCTGTCTGCGATTATCAGTATTTCACTTGGTCCTGCTATCATATCTATCCCGACTGTTCCTGAAACAATTTTTTTAGCCAAAGTAACATAAATATTCCCAGGTCCTACTATGACGTTGGTTTTTGGAACCGTTTCGGTTCCGTAAGCTAATGCAGCAATTGCCCATGCGCTTCCAATCTTGTAAATTTTTTTGATCCCTACTTTTTTTGCTGCAACAAGAAGATGGGGATTTACAGTTCCGTCTTTTGTGGACGGAGTTGCCATTACTATATGTTTTACACCCGCTATTCCGGCTGGTATTGCACCCATAAGAACAGAAGAAACAAGAGGGGTTTTTCCTTCTTTTCCGCCGGGCACATAAACTCCCGCCGAATCAACAGGGTTTACTATTTGTCCAAGAAAAGCACCTGGACGTTTTGTATTTATCCATGAATTGCATAACTGGTGTTGATGAAATGAATCAATCTGAGCTATTGCTCTGTTTAAAGACCGCATAAATGTTCTTTCGACTTTATTCGCAGCAGCATCAATCTCGTCGGACGTTACTCTGATTGATTTTATTGAAAGGCAGGGGGAGTCAAACTGGTTTGCGTATTTAATAAGGGCGTTGTCACCGTTCTTTTTAACATCTTCAAGTATTTGCGTGACTTTAAGATAATCTTTTTTCTTAAAGTTGAGACCTCGATTGATAATAGATGCAATTCTTGTTTCAGCCGATTTAGAAGGGTACGTGTAAATTTTCATAAGAATTGGATTTTCTGTAAAAAGTGTCCTGCTTTAAGTTTGGTAGCCGATTTGATAGAATTTTATTTGCAATATAAATTAGCTTAAAATATAAAGTAATTGTTTGTCAATACTCGAAATTTTATGGATGTTAAAATAAATACTTAGGAACGAGGTTTAAATA
>JAJSZO010000240.1 GCA_030262795.1 Deltaproteobacteria bacterium
CCTGCTATACCGCTTCCTATAATCAAAAAATCAGTTTCAAATTCCATTGTAATAAACTCCGAACTCTTACACCTGAGTTAGGAACGTGGACGAATTAACTTCCCCAAGTAGGCGCACAGATTTGGGTCGAATTTGCCCAAATCTCAAATATAGGCTCAGATCACAAAAGTTGATGGAATAGCGAGCTATTTCAATATGTTTGGGATTTGAGGCTGGATTTGAGATTAGGCAAAGGCGGCCTGAAGCTGTGATGCATAGTTGGGGAAGTTATTTCGTCCACGTTCCTTAGGGTTAAAGTAAAGATGATCGTCTGCGCTGACGTTTGGCGCTAAATCCTATTACAAAACCAAAAAGGAGTACTCCAGCGCCGCTTAAAAACCACTTGATATTCTGATGCAGCAATAGCTTTGTTAATTTTTCTTCTAACTTTCCAGCTTTTTCTGTCAGTTCAGCAAGGTTTAATGAAGTCTTTTTATAATTAGACTTTAGTTCAAGAAATTCAGCGGACTCATTTTTCAAGATTTCATAAGATGATTTAGTTTTATTTAATATTTCTTTGTTTTTTTCAAGTTCTGAATTCAGTTCCTTATTTTCTTTTTTATAGATCTTATTTTCTTCAACCAGAGAGATGGCTTGATTCTTAAGGGCATTATGTTTTTTTTTCAATTTTATAAGTACCAGTCCATCAGGTTCTTTAGATGTGAGGAAACGGCTGAGAACCCATCCTTCCTTTCCGTTTATGAGTCGAACAAAAGACCATTCTTCCATTGGCTCCTCTAATTTAAGCACCTCAACTCTTTCGCCTGATTTGATCATTGCCACTATTTTGTGATCAATTCCCGGCCCAGTTCTGAAAGTTATTTTAATAATATCAGCAACATACATGGTTTCAGCATAAACCGCTGTAGAAAATAAAACTATAAAAAAAACAATAAAGCTTTTCATCTGTGGTATTCTCCATAAAAATAAGTTAAATCCTGAATATTTTGTAAATCCTGTCAAAAAAATAATATTGAAAAGCACCAAAGTGCTTAGGAACGTGGACGAAATAACTTCCACAACTATGCATCATAGCTTTAGGCCACCTTTGCCTAATCTCAAATCCAGCCTCAAATCCCAAAAATCTTGAAATAGCTTGCTATTCCTTCAACTTTTGTGCCTATTTTTAAATCGGGCAGATCGAACAAACCTGACCCAAATCTGTGCGCCTACTTGGTGAAGTTATTTCGTCCACGTTCCTTACAAACAATCTTATTTTGCTTTAAAAATGTTTAATATGTCAATAATTTCTTTTACAATTTGGGTACATATGGTAGTAAAAGATTTATGTTCAATAAGTTTTGGGTATTTTCAGGGGGTAAACATGGAAAAGTATCTTGACAAATTACCATCTTTTGTTGAGGCGATTGAGTCGATCAAGGAAATGATTATCGCTAATATAGTATTTATTGGACAGATACCTGCTCCTACTTTCAAGGAAAAGATACGTGCCGATTTTTTTATGGAAAGATTGGCCGAGTTTCATGTAGATGAATGTACAACAGATGGATACAGGAATCCAATTGGAATTATTAGGGGAACTTCTCCATCAAAGCCACCAGTTTTTGTCGCTGCACATATAGACACTATTTTTGGAAAAGATATTGATCATAACTATACTGTCAAGGAAAAAACGATAACAGGTGCAGGCATTTTAGATAATGCACTGGGCGTTGGGGTTTTGGCTTCGTTGCCGCTGATTTTTAGAAAATTAAATCTTTGTTTTGAATCCGACATTGTCCTGGTCGGCGTTATGCAATCATTAGGAAAAGGCAACTTGCGTGGCATCAGGCATCTCCTGAAAACGTGGAATACTCCCATAAGAGCTGCAATTTGCCTGGAGGGTGTCGAACTCGGCAGACTTAATTATTATTCTGAAGGAATGGTCAGATGTGAAGTCGAATGTGATATATCACCCATATCCGGACCGCTTCAGAAGTTCAGGCTAAATGCGATATTGATTTTAAATGAAGTTATAAATCAGATTCTGAAGTTGTGCTTGCCCCAAAGACCACATTCCAGAGTAATTATCGGTAAAATATCAGGCGGTTCCAAACATGGAACTATACCCTGTAAGGCAAAGCTTGGCTTTGAGATTCAGAGCGATTCAGATGAGACGGTAACAAGTATTTATAATAATATTAATGATATTATTGAAGACATAAGTCATCAGAATGAAATTGAGCTGAATCTGAAAACTATAAGTAACCTGAGTGCCGTCAGTTTAAAATACAATCATCCTCTGGTAAAAAGTGCCGGGGCAATAATTGAAAGTTTGGGTCTAGAACCAGTATGTGAGCCAAGTGAATCCGAGTTATCAATTTTTCTTTCACATAATATACCGGCAGTTACACTGGGAATTACTCGGGGAGAAAATATTCATTTTGAAAATTCTACGATGGAAATTGAACCGATGTATAAAGGAATTGCCCAGATTATTGGAGTGCTTATGGCAATAGACGGAGGAGTTTGTGATGAATAGCAACTGGCTGGAAATGAATACATTTCATTATTCTGAATTTAAAGACATTAACCGTCTTGTTGAAGAAAAAGAAAGAAAGAAGATTAAAATATCTCTTTGTCTGCCCACTCTTAATGAAGAAAAAACTATTGCAAAAGAAATTGTTATCATGACGTCGGAGCTGATGTCCCGTTATCCGCTTCTTGATGAAATTGTGGTTATTGATTCCGGCTCGACAGATAAAACCATAGAAATAGCTTCAAGCTATGGCGCCGATGTATACAAGGCTGATGATATCCTGCCCGAACTTGAAAAGTTTAAGGGGAAAGGCGAAAATCTGTGGAAAGCCCTTTATATTACAAAGGGTGATATAATTGTTTATCTTGATGCTGATATAAAAAATATTCATCATAGATTTGTTTATGCTCTCGTAGGTCCGCTTCTTCTTTTTGAGAATCTCAAATATATCAAGGCATATTATGACAGACCCATTACCACAGGCAAGATAAAAACCAGGCCTACAGGTGGAGGAAGAGTTACAGAATTGCTGATAAGGCCCTTGTTTTCTCTTTTTTTCCCGGAACTTACCCAGATTTTACAGCCTCTTTCCGGCGAATATGCCGGTTACCGTGAACTCTTTGAGAAAATACCCTTTCCGATTGGCTACGGCATTGAAACCAGTATAATTCTTGATATTTATGAAAAATGGGGGCTTGATGTTATTGCGCAGGTTGATCTTGAAAAGCGGGTTCACAGGAACCAGGATACTAAATCATTAGGAAAAATGTCGTTCGTTATTCTAAAAACCTTTTGTAACCGCCTTGAAAAACTGGGAATGGTTGAATTGAAAAGTGACTTTTTTAACGAGATGATACAATATAAGCTGGCAAAAGACAGCTACCAGCCGGATATTTATGAAGATAAGAGTTTTGAAAGGCCGCCGATTATAGAACTCCCCGAGTATAGAAAAAAATTCAAAATAAGCTGACAATATCCTCCTTTCAGGTCTCTCCGAATTTCTACCCAACATATTAAAAAGTTTGAATTCTTAATAATTTTTCATTCGCT
>JAJSZO010000241.1 GCA_030262795.1 Deltaproteobacteria bacterium
GCCTCCATAAAGGCTTTAAGTTGCCCATCATCTCTTGCCCGTTTGATTTTGGTATAACCATCTTCCTTTACCAGCCAAAAAACCTCATCCAGTTCAACCGCATTGAGAAAATCAGGTGAGTGCGTGGAAACAAATACCTGCCCTCCACGAGTGGCATATGCTCTAAACTCCTCGGCTAACTCCCAGAGCAGTTTCGGATAAAGCTGATTTTCCGGCTCTTCTACGCATAAAAGTGGGTGAGGATTTGGATCGTAGAGCAATAACAGATATGCAAACATCTTTATGGTGCCATCGGAAACGTAACGAGCCAGAAAGGGATCCTCAAAGGCGCCGTCCTTAAAACGAAGCAATACACGTCCTTCTTCCGTTGTTTTAGCCTTCACATTTGCAACGCCCGGCACTCGTTCTGACAGCTTGAGAAGTATGGTCTCGAAAATATCCCGATGACGATTGTGCAAAAATTCCGTAACCAGTGAGAGATTCTCGCCTTCCCTGGAAAGGTGTTCAGCATAGCCCGCTTCTTGTTCCGGCCGAGCTCTGTTGATATGAAAATCAGATACATGCCAGTTTTCAATAAGGTTTACCAGCGCCATCACTGCAGGAAAGCGTTCAAACTGGGCAAGCCCCTTTACTGCCAGTATATCTTTGGCTTTAAGCTTGTGTTCCTCTCTCTTCAGTTCCTTTACATCGGTTACTTCATCAAGTTCATTTGTAACAGCAGCCCCTTTGCCTTTAGAAAAATCAAGAAAATGCCAGGGCTGGCCGCTGCTGCCTCGTCGGTACTTTAATATTTCTCGTTCCACGAACGGATCACTGTTTTTTTCACCAATTGAGAGAAAATAAGTAACCAGCGGAGCATTACTACGTTCCCGAAATTTCACTTCAATTTCAATGTTGCCTTTGCTGTTCCGGCTGCGAACTTCACGGAATCCCATACTGCCGCCAAGTTTGATAAGCGCAGTGCGAACATTACTCGCCAATGCCTCTTTTAGAAAAGCAAACACTTGAAACAATGTTGACTTCCCCGAGCCATTTGCACCGACAAGAACACAAAAATGTGGGATATCCAGCATTCTGGTATCCTTAAATGCCTTGAAGTTTTTCAGGCTTATAGATTCTATTTTCATAATTATATCCTTAGGTTATATTTAATTCTATATGCATTTTTGTTTCAATCTTGCAACTACCCTGATTCAAAGTTTCAGGGTTCATGTTAGAGAGCAATAGCATCTGCATAAATCTATGCGCCTACTTGTGGAAGTTAATTCGTCCCCGTTCCTAACTTCAATACCCGTGAATGAATTGAGGTTATTAAGTAAATCCTTCAAGTCTCACAATACCAGTCCTGCAGTTGTGAAAGCAAATCTTTTGAAGGAGTCCGAACGTCTGATTCTATTAAAACTGGAAATTTCCCTGGCAATCAAAATCTCATGCTGATAATCCACATATCGGCGACTGTTCCCAAGTTCGCGGTTGAAAATTCTGGTAAGAGTTGTTTTGGGATTTCTGATTCTATCCGGGTTTGAATATCTTGAAATGCGGCCAACAGGATGTGGTCGCTTTAACGGTTTGAGCATGGCTACCGCTCTATTATCCGCAAGCAGCCATGCTTCCAGCTCTTCCTGAATGCACACAAAAAAGACTTTGCTTAAATCTACATTTTCAGCTTGCAAAGACCGAAAAATGGCCTGGCGGTCTTCATGCCGACAGGGTCGCATTCCTCTTTCACGCCAGGCCGGATAAAGATCCCATACTATAATGATTTTTTCACACTCATCCAACAAGACTCTGGCTACAGTTCCGCAATCTTCAACTATTTTTTTCTTGTTGTCCAGTGTGCTTGGAACAAATTCAATAGCCGGATCAAGCATTTGAACCAGATAGCGACAAACCTGAACGTCCGGCCCCTCAGGACCACATTCAAAAATAAATCCTATCTTCATATCTTAGCTCCGCTTCAGCTTTCCCATGGTGTACAGCTTACCCGGTGAGAACTTTTCAGACCATTCTTCCAGCAATTTTTGAGACGCTGGGCGCGTAAATACAGGCGAACCGAAAGTATCTCTTTCCACAACAACAAGCTGGGACAGATTTAATAAATCAAGCAGATAAGGGGAGTGGGTTGTAACAATAATCTGCCCGCGGCCTGATTCGACAAAATATCGGATTTCATCCACAAGCATGTGAATAGTCCTGGGATCAAGTCCGTTTTCGATTTCTTCAATAATAATAACTGGTGAAGGAGTCGGATGACGCAATAGGGCCAAAAGGGCAAGAATTCGAAGAGTACCGGTAGAAAGGAGCCAGCCAGGCAGTTTGTCCGTAATATTTTCTTCAGACATCATCAAGTAAACTTTTCGGTCAAGTTCGGATGTAATTGCCGGTTGCAGGTCTTCCGCAAAAGGCAAAACAACCTTGAGGGTATCAATAATGCCGTTAAATGCCTGAATGTCCTGGTCCCTGACCGATTGAAGGTATTCGGCAATATTTGAGCCGTCCCGGTTCAATTTAATGGCAGCGTAGGACCGTTTTTGCGGCATAGGCTCAGTCATTGAATAAGGATCAAGTTTTAAGAACTGCCAGCCATTGACAAAAGCCTTCAGTTTAGGATCCGTAATGTCTCCGTTAGATATGTATTTGTGCATATCAATTACTTCACCCGAATTATATGCGGTCTTGTAATCCTGGAAATAGATCCTGTTGAATGCAGAATCCGCTACAACTTCCAAATGAAATTTTATTTTTTCATTTTCTGTCGTGCCACGAAACGTAAATGTCATTGAATTTGAAATCTTACCTTTGATCGTCTTATGTTCTTTGGCCTTATTCCAGATATATTCAAACCCGTGCCAAGGAATCATGGCTTCATCCAAACCATTTAACACGACTGATTGAAACGTTTCCATTGCCTCAACAATACTACTTTTTCCAGATCCGTTGTTGCCGACAAATGCAGTCAGGGGGGTAAATTTTATTATTTTACTGTCCTGAATAGCTTTGAAATTTTTCAAACAAAATGATGACAAAGAACGTTTTGGTTTCATTTCATTTTTCCCTGGCAATATCGCGATAAACATTTAATGCTGCCACCCTGAACGGGTCAGGGCTGTTTGTTTCTTTTAAAATCAAAGAGTATTCTTCTTCGGTTAGGTTGTATAGGTGGGCAACACGAGCATCAAGTTCTGCTTCGATAGGAGTTGTGTCAGACTGATTTCCAGATTTTTTCATGGAGATGATATCATTTACAAGAGTAACAATGGGCTTTTGATTGCTTTCCATTGCAAGCTTAAGAGGTAATTTTTTCAGAACATTAATTTTTAACTCTGCGAATAACTTGCCTTTTCTAGGTTGTATTACCCTATAATACCAAGTGTTTATTTTGCTATTTAAGTGTGCAAGAGCATATTCGAGTTTGATCGGTGAATCTTTTTTTGGTAAGCATATAAACATATTATTGCTAAAATAAAATCTGCCAAAATCCACAGCCGCTAAAATAAAGTCACCTGTTCTGCGAACTACTAATTTATCATTTTCAAAATACTCTTGTTTTCCAAATCCTGCATA
>JAJSZO010000242.1 GCA_030262795.1 Deltaproteobacteria bacterium
CTTATTCAAATCCGAACCTGGACCCTGAAACCCTGTGGAACTATGAAATAGGGGTTGATCAATACTTTTTTAACCGTGGTTTAAAACTTTCAGCGACCTGTTTTCATACAGATATTGACGACCTGATTTACTGGTACAAGATAGGTGATGATAGCCACAAAGATAATGCCGGCGAGGCAAGGATTAACGGCATTGAACTGGCAGCCTCTGCCAGGCCATTTGACTGGCTTAATTTATGGGGTAATTATACCTATAATGATTCAAAAATCAAAAAAAACGATCATGATTCTGAGATGGAAGGGAAAAAAATAACCGGAATGCCCGTCAGGACGATCAATCTTGGTTCGGAAATCAGTTACAAATGGATTACCGCCAGCCTGATGGGTCAGTATCTGGGAAGAATTTATAAACAAAAGTATAACGATGATATTGATGATGTTTATGGTGCCAATACTAAGTGCTGGCTGTGGGAAACCAGGCTGACAGTTTCCCCCTGGGAACATGCGAAACTGTCATTTTCCGTGGAAAACCTCTTTGACAGAGAATACTTTGATTACAACATTGGAAGGGAGCGCAGCTATTTTGTAGAGTTGAGCCTTAAGTGGTAACTATGAATTAGGAATTACGAATTAGGATTTATGCTCTTCGCGAGGGATTTAAGGATGTAGATATAAACATGATTTAAACAAAGGAGGTAAAGAAAATGTACTTAAAAAGATTAACGTTAATGGGATTGTTTTGTTGGTTATTTATAATCTGCGGTAGTGAGGCATGGTCAGGCGATAAAAAACTTTTAAAAGAGCCTTTAACTCCGGTATTCGTGAGCATATCAACGGACGATATCATGGATGCGGATGCGGCTGTTCATTTTGTTGAACAGGTTGCTAAACGGGGACATCAGGTTTCTATCCTGCTGAACTCCAGAGGAGTGCGTCTTGCTTTGGCCAATGTTGCCAAGCCAATTTACGGCAAACAGAATAAGAGCATTCAAGATAGATTACAGGCGCTTATTAAAGATGGAGTTAAAGTAATAGTTTGCTTTGGGCAGGCGACATATGATGGACGAAAAAAAGCGGATCTGATTGATGGAGTAACTATCGGAAGCGCCGATATTGTTATGCCTGCATTGTTTGAGAAACAGACGAAGGTCATTAGCTGGTGAGTATCCTGCTGATCCCAAGTGGGATGAAATTTTTCATTTGGAAGCACGAGCCGGCAGGAGATTCAGCGGATATTATATAATCACTTGGAGGCATGAGATGAAATCAATAACATATTTAGCCCTATTGCTCCTTCTGGCTGCGCCTGTTACTGCACAAATCACCCGGGATCAATTGCCTCCCGAGAAGGCCAGTCAGATCTCCGATGCACAACTTGAATTGACTAACTGGATGATGTTTTACTACAAGAAACCCTTACCTGACGACTTTCCGCGCTGGCTCAAAAGTGCCAGCGCAGAGGGAATGTTGAAGGATGAAAAGAGGCAATTTCCCTTCCTGGGCTTCGCGGCAACGGTGTTTGCAGCAAACTCTGGCAAAATTCCCCAGTGGATGAGGACGATCAATGCTCTACCAAAGCAAGACCGAAAGACTGTTTTGATTGCCCTCTGGCTCTCCGGGACGAAAGCATCTCAAGATGCCATATCAGTGAAACCACGAAAGAAACTCCTCCGAGGACGAAATTACTTCAACTTCCGGACACGCAGGGAGCCACCGAGTCTGGATGGAATCAATGTGTGCTATGGGGGATTTCTGGACATTCAGTGGGGTCGATTTCTTGCCTCAGGAAGCGAGAAACCAATCAAGAACGTGATATCTATTCTTGAGTTAGCTCAGTTTGTTGGTTCTCGTCAGAAATACACGAAACCAAAGGGCGAAAAGGAAAAACAAGCAGTCCTCAAAGAAGCAATATTCCGAAGCGCTATCTGGTCACTTCGCAGCAATTGCCAGATGCATCCCGAAGTCCTTACAATTTGTGAGCAAATCTACAAAGAGGGAAAACTGAGCCGTTTGGCTCGGCTTTCCCTCAAATCAATTCTGATTGAGTTGAAACCAGAGAAATACAAGATAGATGGGGCCTCCAACAATTAATCAATGTCCTACTGCAACAGATCCTCAATTTCTTTAAGGTCGTCAGACGCTTTTATTGCCTCCTTCACCATCTCCAGACGATCATTCTTTTTGGTACCACGAATCACAGGTAAAAGCCGAAGCCCCTTTGTACCGAACTTTATTGTCAAACCGAGTTCAATGGCTTCCAGTATTCCTTCTCGTCTGCCCTGCTGAATGCCCTGCTGGATACCTTTCTTGATTCCGATTCTTTCAATGCTTGTTACATACGGCATATTTTTTTCCTCCTCGTATTGTCGGATTTCTTCCCAAAACCCTTCCTCTATATCATGAGGTAATTTCATAAGCCAGTCGATAAACCGAAAAAGATTTATCAGATCAATACGGCTATAACCTCTTTCATAAAGCCGCCTGACAAGATACAGCTTCCATCTCTTTCGTCCTTCATCATCATGCAGAGTTTCTTTTGTCTTTATATGTGCCATTACAACAACCGCAAACGGATTTTCACTTTTTTTAAGTTCTTCGAATTTCTCCGCATAGTCAAGGAGCTTTACGGTCGGAAACTTTATCCCTGCCTCGCAGCCCAACAATTCATACGAATAACTGTCGGGCTTCCAATTCGGCCTGTCATCGGCTAATACCGCAAGGCTTGCAACCGGCCTGTTGTAGCGGTCAAATATCCGATAATTATATATATACATCCTTCTGGCAAAACCGGATTCCATCTGCTCTTGAACTTCAATATGAATTAAAACCCATGCCTCATCTCCATTAGTTCGCCATAACTGCACCAGCTTGTCAGCGAACCTTTTCCCAAGTTCAGCATCTCTGACAACCTGCTGCAATTCCTTGTCAAGAAATGTATATCCCTTTTCCCAATCCAGTTTACGTGCAGCAAGCGGAAAGAAAAATTTCATAAAATCCTCAAGATACTCTTCAAGTATCTCCTTCCACGGACTATCATAATCGTCTGATTTTATCTGCATGTTTGATTAACCTTTATGGATTTATTTTACTTTTGTATGGTTGTCCCTTTATGGCTTCTGTTAACACATAATGAAAAATTAAGTGGTTGCAGGGTAATACAAGTTGGTATTCTCAATCCTGCATTGTTTTGTAGGGACTATCTGAGCCATAAAATACCTCCAAATATATTTATATAAAAAATGTAGAAAATTAATAGCAATTAGTCAAGAAAAACTTCGTGTTTGTAACACCTTAGATTATATAGTGTTTCTTAGGAATGTGGACGAAATAACTTCCACAAGTAGGCGCATAGATTTGGGTCAGATTTCAGGGCAATCGCATGAAATTTTTCTTCTTTTAAAATCAACGGCGTAAGCCTTGTCACCAGCGCTACGTTTACAGACGCCAAAGCAAAGGGGAGCGATACACAGCTGGCAAAAATCCCCAAGTCTTTCTACAAAGGTATTTTGCGTTATG